>JBIOXT010000236.1:0-2792 GCA_044869795.1 bacterium
TCTCGCCGCACGCCGGCTGGGTATCGCATCTACGACGAAACCATACTGGCGCGGCTGGACTTCATTCGCCGGGCGAAGGCGCTGGGCATGTCGCTCGCCGATATCCGGCGGATTCTCGCATTCCGAGATGACGGGGCGGCACCCTGCACACACGTGCAGGGTCTCGTCGATCGCAATCTGGCGCAGGTCGAATCGCAACTCACCCGGCTGGCCGGTCTGCGGAAAGACTTGCGCCGGCTGAGGGCAGAGCTGCGCCGCCGCCTGAGCAGCGATGCGAAGAGTGCTTCGGACTGCCCATGTTTTGAGATCATCGCATCGTTCAGCAAGGGGAAGTCATAGTGGACACGCACGACCTCGTCATACTTGGATCAGGCTCCACCGCCTTCGCCGCGGCGATCAGGGTGGCGGAGCTCGGCAAGACGGTGGTGATGACCGAGTCCCGTACGCTCGGCGGGACCTGCGTGAACCGCGGATGCCTGCCGAGCAAGAACCTCATCGAGGCGGCCCGATTGTACTGGGAAGCGAATCATCCCCGCTATCCGGGTCTGATCAGCCACGGCATGAGATTGGATTTTGCGGCACTCGTTCGCCAGAAGGACGAGGTCGTTCACGATTACCGCGATAAGAAGTACCAGTCCATTGTCGGCGATAAGGACCGGATCGAAGTCATTTCCGGTGAGGGGGCATTCACTCCATCGAAAACCGTGCGCGTGAGCGGAACGGAACTCCGTGGGCTGCAGTACCTGATCGCGACTGGATCGCGGCCTGCGCTCCCGCCGATCGATGGATTGGCCGATGTGCCCTACATCACGTCCGATCTCCTGACTGCGGACGAGTCACAGGAACTCACGGAACTACCTCGGTCGATGATCATCGTCGGGGGCGGCTACATCGCCTTGGAACTTGGCCAGATGTTCCGCCGGCTGGGGACCGTGGTGACTATCCTCGAGCGCAGCATCCGCGTCCTCCCGGATCATGAGCCCGAGGTGTCCCTCGCACTCATGGAGATCCTGCGCGGTGAAGGGGTCAATCTGGTGACAGAAGCGAGCGTCGATCGGGTGGCACCCGGCGGCGACGGCGTCACCGCGTGGAGCAGGGTTGATGGACGGGACGGGAATTGTGAAGCGGTGGGGCGGACGAGTGCTGATCGGCGTCGGCCTCTGGCTCGTCGTGCTCGCGCTCGGCGCCAACGTGCTCGCGCGATTCTTTCCGATCGCTCCTCAAGCCCAGGGACAGATGCCGGGTATGAGCGGGCCCGCCGATCCCACGCCGCCCGTCAAAGGCTTTGCGAAAGGCCAGGAGATTCAGTTCATCCACACAGAGGCGTCAGACCCGCAGGTCGCTGCCATGCTGACCCGCATGATGGGGCCGCAAGTGCTATGGGTACCCAGTCTCAAGGAGATTCCCGATCGGCTGCTTGCCACAGTGTATGTCTTCCGCAACGGCGTACGAGGGGGTGGGCCGATGGGCTTTCAACCGGATGTCTTCGACGCCGTGCCGGGAGATCGGGCGCATACCCCGCTGCGGCGGATCATCCTCGTGAACTGGAAAGACCAGCACCAGGCCCGCATTCTCCGGTCCGCCGAAGAGATCCGGCTGGCCGCTCAGCGGGGAACTGTGGACCTCACCATGCCGGGCGTCGTGGTCAACATGCCGATGCTCACCTGGCCCGGTGGTCATCGGTAGACCGGCGTGCTTGCGCAACCCACGCTGATGAGCGGAACCGGTCCGACCCCGGCTGTGCGGAAACGCGCTGGAAGTCCGGCATCTCGATGGGCGGTCACGAGAAATAATTCCCCGCCAGAAAGGGTATCATCAGACAGGAGGAGTACGCAGTGACTAAATCCGTCGTCCTATACTCGCAGCCGGGCTGACTGTTCTGCGGCAAGGTGAAGGAGTTCCTTCACCAAAAAGGCATCGAGTTTGTGGAGAAAGACGTCAGCCGCGATGAACAGGCCCTCGATCAACTCCTGGAGATGGGATACCAGGCCACTCCGGTGACGGTGATCGACGGCGAAGCGGTGGTCGGCTTCAACAGAGCAAAGCTCGAGCAGCTGCTTGGACTGTAGACGGGAGGATAGCGGCGTGGACCTGACCTGGGAATCCGTACAAGACATCCTCAAAACGACCAAGACGATCGCCGTCGTGGGGCTGTCGGATAAGCCTGACCGCCCGAGCAACGAGGTGGCGGGGTACATGCAGGCGCACGGCTACCGCATCATCCCGGTGAATCCGACCATCACGCAGGCCCTCGGCGAGAAAGCCTATGCCAGCCTGCGCGATCTGCCGGAGAAAGTCGACGTCGTCCAGATCTTCCGCCGGTCCGAGGAAGTGCCGCCCATCGTCGACGACGCCATCGCCATCGGCGCCAAGGTCGTCTGGATGCAGCCTGGCGCCGAGAACGACGAGGCCGCCGCGAAGGCCGAGGCGGCCGGCCTGAAGGCGGTCGTCGGCGCGTGCATGCGCGCGGTCCATCGCGCTCTCGCTGAACAGCGCGGACGACACTGAACCTGCCGCTTTACCGTCCACAGCACAATCGACTCGTTGAAGGAGGCAGCATGCTGAAGCATTGGGCCGGTCTGCTGTTCGTCGCCGTCGTGTTCGCCGCCGTAGGTGGCTGTCAGTCGCCGGTGCCGGCACAGACCATCACCCTGAACGGGGCGGGCGCAACGTTCCCATTTCCCTTGTACTCCAAGTGGTCGCAGGTCTACGCGGCCGAGAAGAACGTCCAGATCAACTACCAGTCGATCGGCTCCGGCGGCGGCATCCGCCAGTTCATGGAAAAGACCGTG
>JBIOXT010000237.1:0-11734 GCA_044869795.1 bacterium
GGCGGCGTGGTACAGTTCCGGCGCCGATGGGTGGCTGCAGGGTGCGTTGGAGATCCACACGCGGTTCTCTCCCGACAACGGGGCAAGTTGGACATCGATCGTCAACGCGGTCGTGGATCTGTTTGAGGCGCCCTTCTACATGGGTCCCAATGCCTGTTACCAGGAATGGTGGGGCGCGATGTTCCCGGACGTGCTGATCGATGATGCCGGCCGTGCGCACCTCGTGTATGCCCACGATCCCGTCCCGCAGGTCGCGCCGGGGTTCGTGAACCCCTCACCGGAAGACGGCGACGTCCGGTACGTCACCAGCGCCGACCCGCCGTACGGGGCGGGGAGCTGGTCGGTGCCGGTCACCATCAACGACGACTTCGTGACCAAGGACAAGAAAGGCGTGGGCTCGCCGCCGCGCCTGCAGCGGGCGCAGGGGAACGCCGCCCTCGCGGAGGAGCAGGACGGTGAGAAGACGACCCTGCACGCGGTGTGGGAAGACCACCGCCTCTCGCCGGCCGTCGCCGTCGAGGGGTGCCCGGACAGTTCGAACTCGAAGTACGACATCTTCTACGCGCGGATGGACCATGTCGAGAAGATGGGAAAGTCCGGGGGCACTGAGAAAGAACCGACCTGGTCGATCAACTATCGCGTCTCCGACGTCTCCTCCACCAACGCGGCGGTCGTGCCGGTCAGCGGGCCGGACCTCGCCATGCTGGCCCACGGACCGGACCTGTTCGCGATCTGGACCGACCGGCGCGCCGCCACCAGTATCTACTACGAGGACGATGACACCTACGTCAGCCGTGTGGCGAAGAAGGGCGGATACTAACCAGGCACGGCTCGTGCTACAGATCTGAGGGGAGGAGCCCCCGCGCCCTCCCCTTTTCGATGTCTGAGGGATAACTCCGGCAGGTGGCGAATAGACTGCCAGCGATGTCGCGGGGACATCGCGGGAGGCGCGCGTGATCCAATTCGGCCGGCCGCTCACCGTCGGGATCGACATCAGCAAACGGGCGGTCAAGGTCGCCGCGACCAGACACGGGCGGCAGCCCCGGTTCGTGGCCGCCGCCGTGCAGCCCCTCGTGGAGGGGGTGTTTGACGCCGGCGTGATCCTCGATCCGCCCGCCGCCGTGGACGCGCTGCGCTCCGCCCTGCGCACGGCTGCCATCAAGGGCGGGCAGGCGGTGGTCGGCATGGCGGGCCGCAGCGTGGTGGTCCGCCAGCTCACGATGCCGCCGATGCCGCTGGATGAATTGCGCAATGCGATCAAGTGGGACGCCGAGCGGCAGCTCCCGATCCGGATCGAGGAAGCGGTGCTCGACGCGCAGGTCCTCCGCGAGGTCACCGACGAGGGGCAGCGCAAGCTCGAGGTCCTGGTGGCCGCCGTCCCAGAGCGGGACGCCATGCTGTACTTCCAGATCGCCGAAGAAGCCGGGCTGGATGTGGCCGCCATCGAGGTCGCGCCGCTGGCGCTGACGCGCCTGCGCGGCCTGGACGCCGGTACCACCGCCGTGATCGACATCGGCGCCGCGCAGACCGACGTCGTCATCATCCATGAAGGCGTCCCCGTCGTCGTGCGTACGATCCTCGTGGGTTCCGATGCCCTGGAGGCGGACGGGATCGGGGGCGGAGCGGCGACCCAGGATCTTGTCACGGGGATCACGCGCTCCTTCGATTACTTCCAGACTCAGATCCGCGGAGGGCGCGTCGGCAAGGCGCTGCTGACCGGCGACGCGGCGTCGGATCCGGCGTTGCTGCGCACGTTGACGACGGCGCTGGAGCCTCCGGTGGAGGTCGGCAATCCCCTGGCCGGGATTGAGCCCGAACGGCCCGTCTCAGCCTTGGTCATCGAGCAGGCTCCCCAGCTGGCCGTGGCTGTTGGCCTCTCGCTGAGAGCTGCGACCTGATGGAGATCACCCTTAACCTTCTCCCTCCACGCCAGCTCCAACGACGATTGGAGCGGCAGCGGCAGCGCCGGCGGGTGCTGTTCGTGGTCGTGGCGATCGTCGGTGTCTTCCTGGTCTATCTCGCCCTCAACGGGCGCATCGCCTTGATTCGCGCTCAGACGGCGTCGCTGGAACGACAAACCGTTCCGTTTCGGCCGCTCGCCGCGCAGGTGCGGCAACTGGAAGCCGAACGGGACGCGTTGCAGCGGCGTCAGGAGGCCGTGCAGCAGCTGGTGTCCGGGAGCACGCGATGGTCGGTGGTGCTCGACGCGCTTGCGAGCGCGGTGCCCAAAGATGTCTGGCTGACGTCGCTGCAGATCGGCGGCGCGACGCTGGCGATCGAAGGGCGGTCGACGTCGCAGGCCGGGGCGGCCCGCTTTGTCCTGGGCCTCCAGCAGACCCCGGTCGTTGCCACAGCCACGCTGCGCCTGATCCGAGAGGAAGCAGGGCCGCCGCGGGTGTTTGCATTTCAGGTCCTCGGCACGCTGAAATCCGGGGGCGCGACGCCGTGAGGCGGCTGACACGCCGCGAGATCGTCATCGTCGTCGCCGCCGCCGCGCTGGCGCTGGCGGTTCCGCTGTATCTGGCGTTCTTCCGTCCCAAGCTGGTGGAGCTCGCCGACGCCCAGCGCCGGCTCGATGCCGCGGCCCGGGAGTTTCAGCAGACCCAGGAGACGGCGCGGCGCTTCCCCCAGGCCCAGGCCGAGCGGCAGGCGGTCGCCGAGCGGCTTGCGGTGGTCGAGCAGCGGATTCCGCGCAGCCTCGAGCCGGCGGAAATCGCCTTGCTGCTGGACTCGGCGATGAAGGCGGGTGGCGTCCAGCTGGTGGAGCTCACTTTCCCTGAGCCCGCGGCGCCTCCCCCGGCGGCACAGCCGGGGACGCGGCCGGCGCCGGCGACCGGCACGGCGAACTCGCTCGAGGGGATCGTGGAAACGCCGTTCACCCTCCGCATTCGCGGCACGTACCCGCGAGTGGCGCAGTTCTTCCGGTTCGTGGAGGTGCTGCCGCGGGTCCTGGGGATCACCGGCATCACCTTCGCGGCCGGCCCAAACGCCCCGACGCTGGACATCACGATCGGCATGAAAGCCTACGTCCTGCAGTGACACCGGGGGAGCGGGTCCGGGACGACTGGCCGGAACTGGCCAGCGCGATCGTCGCGATTCGCTGGGTCGTCCTGGCCGCGCTGATCGTTCTCGAAACTCAACAGCCCGCGTCCGAAGCGGCGCCAGTGGGTCTGCTCTCGGTCTACGTCGGCTTTGCCGTGTACACCATCGCGCTCACACTGTACACGCTGCAGCGACCCGATCGCGCCGCAAGGTCGGCCGGCTGGACGCTCGTCCTGGATACGACCTTCGTCGTGGCCGGGACGATCGCCGGCGGTCCGCCGTGGCTGTTCCTCCCGCTGGCCTTCCCTGTCGTCGCTCTCGTCGGCTTGTTTGGGGGATCCATCGCGGCGACCGCCGCCGGCGGTGCGATCGCCCTCTCGAACCTGCCCCCGCTGGTCCATTCGGTCTTTGCCCCCGACCTCTGGATCCGGTGGGTGATCGCCGCGACCCTGGTGATCGCGACGGGCAATGCCACCGCCGCCGCGGCCGAGCGCCTAGCCCATCGGGCGCGAGTCGCCGCCGCCCTGGCACGGATCCGGGCGACGTCGTCGGCGCGCATGTCGACGTCCGAAGCCGCCGCCGCGATCCTCGACCAGGCCGTGACCTTGTTTGGTGCGAGCAGCGGCTCCCTGATGGTCGTTGATCCGGCGGGACATGACCTGGACCTCCTGGCGACCCACAATCTCGACGAAGCCTACCGCAGCGCCTGGCGCCGTCTGGGAGAAGGCATTGCGGGCTGGATCGCGCAGGAGGGACAGCCCATGCTGTTGACGCCGGGGACGACCTTCCCCCTGCCGCTGAAACGGCACGAGATCGGGTCTGCGATGTGCATCCCGGTGCGGGTCGGCGGCCAGCCCGTGGCCGTGTTGAATGTGAATCGATCCGCCGACCGGAAGCGGTTCACGCAGGCGGATGTCATCGACGCGGAAGCGGTTGCCCAGCAGGCTGCGGCCGTCTGCCTTCGTGCGCAGCAGGCCCGCCGGCTCTCAGAGGTCCTGACCGACCTGGCGGACAGCCACGCCCGTGTCACCGGTGCGTTTACCAGAGATCCCGCGGTCCTGTGGCCGGCGCTGCTGGACGTGGTGAAGTCGATGACCTCAGCCCAGTTCGCCGTCCTGGCCCTGGAACAGACGACGACCGGAGGACTCGAACTGGTGGGCTCGCAGGGCATCAGCCGGGAGGGGGCGCGGACCGCCCTTCCCTCCCTGCTCGCGGCCGCCGCCGACGGTCTGGTGCAGACGCCGGCCGGGACCACGATGCCGATGGCGCACACGCTGATCTGCCTGCCGCTGAAGGTCGGAGCCGAGACCATCGGTGCCGTCGGGCTGGGGTTCGCCGAGGACACGGCGGCGTCCGAGCATTTCCTGCGGGCCACCGCGGCGCACGTGGGAGCCGTCGTGCAGACCGCGCGGGCGGCATCCCGGGTGGCCGAGATCGGCGCGGTCGAGGAACGGCGGCGCATCGCCAGGGAGCTGCATGACGGGATCGCGCAGACGCTGGCCGACGCGCTGCTGCAGACCGACCTGTCCACGATGGCCGCGCAGGCCGATCCGGCGCAGTTGACCGGCGATCTGCGGGAACTGCGCGGCATCCTGGAGCGGTCGATGCGCGAGCTGCGGGAGTTCATGACGGACCTGCGGCGGGACGACTTGACCGATGGACGGCTGTTCCAGGCCCTCGATGCCCTGGCCAAGGAGTTCGAGCGCCGGCACGGCCTGCATACGGCCGTCGTGGCGACCGGACCGGACGACCAGCTCTCCCCGGCCGTTCGGCACGCGGTCCTGTCGATCACGCGTCAGGCGCTCGACAACGTGCGCATCCACGCCCAAGCCACCCAGACGACGATCGCGGCGACGGTCACCGACACGACCTGCATGGTGCGGATCGTCGACGATGGACGGGGGTTCGATCTGCAGGCCTTCCGGATGCGCCAGCCCATGTCCCACAACCTGGGGTTGGTGTCGATGCAGGAGCGGGCTTCGCTGGTAGGCGGTCAGCTGGAAGTCGACACGGCACCCGGCCGTGGGACGAGCATCACCGTGCGTATTCCGCTGGTCTAGAGGAGACTCGTGAGCGAGCCGAAACCGATCCGCATCCTCATCGCCGACGACCACGCACTGTTCCGCCGGGGCGTGCGCCGGGTGATGGAAACCGCGGCCGACATCGAGGTCGTCGGTGAAGCCAGCAGCGGCGAGGAGGCGGTGCAGCTGGTCGATGAGCTGGCGCCCGACATCGCGCTCTGCGACGTGCAGATGCCGCAGCTCACCGGGTTGGAGGCGGCCCGGCTGATCACCGCCACCAGTCCCCGGACCCGGGTGATCATCCTCACGGTGCACGCCGACGAAGAATACCTCTTCGACGCCATCAAGTCCGGCGCGATGGGCTACCTGCTGAAGGACTCGACGCCGGAGGAGCTGATCCGCGCGATCCGCGTCGTCCACGGCGGCGAGGGGCTGCTCTCGCCGACGATGGCCGCCAAAGTGATGCGCGAGTTCGCCCGCATGCAGGAATCCCGACCGCTGGCGGATGTGCTGACCCCGCTCACGCAGCGCGAGGTCGAGATCCTCCAGCACGTCGTCGCCGGCCTGGCCAACAAAGAGATCGGCTACAGACTCGGCATCAGCGAACGGACCGTCAAGAACCACCTCAGCAACATCATGGAAAAACTCCACGTCAACAGCCGCACCCAGGCCGCGGTGTACGCCCTGCGCACCGGGCTGGTGATGCCGACCGACGGCTGAGGGCCCGTTGAGCGATGATGCCCATCCGCGTTCTCATCGTCGATGATCACGCCGGCTTCCGGCAGCGCCTGACCCGCCTGCTCTCCCTGCAGGATGATCTGCGCGTGGTCGGCGAAGCCGCCGACGGCGTCGAGGCGATCGCCCGGGCGCGGGATCTACAGCCAGACGTCGTCCTGATGGACTTCCGGATGTCCAGACTCGACGGGCTCACCGCGGCGCGGTCGATCCTGGAAGAACAACCGCACGTGAGAGTCCTGATCCTCACCGCCTACCCGGGTGCCCTCGATGCCGACCAGGTCGCTCGCAACGGGCTGGCCGGGCTGCTGCTGAAAGATCGCCCGGCCGAGGAGATCGTGACCGCCATCCGCAAGAGCGTCGCCTGAACGCCGCGAACGGATCAGACCTACCTCAGGACGTCGAGCAGTCCCGACAGGCGCTGGCGGCGCTGTTCGAGTTCGGCCAGACGCCCCCGCTCGCGCTCCACCACCTCGGCGGGCGCCCGCGCCGCGAAGTCCCCCGCCGACAGCCGCTCCCGCAGGCGCTCCAGCTCGGCGTCGAGCTGCTCCAGATTCTTTTGGATGCGCCGGCGCTCTTTTGCCGCGTCGATGAGGCCCCCCACGGAGATGCGCACCTCCAGCTCGGGCAGGACCGTGGCGACGCTCCCGTCAGGACGCGGCCCGCTGAGGGGCAAGATCTCGACCGGGTCGGCCTTGATCAGCGTTTCAAGGTACGCCCGCATGCCTGCCAGGTCATCCCGCACCTTCGGGGCGTCGCTGTACAGCTGCATCGGCACCCGCTGGACCGGATTGATCGCCACCTCAGTCCGCATGCTCCGGCCCGCGCGCGTCACCGCCATCAGGATGTCCATCTGGGCCTCGGCGGCTGGATCGATCCACTCCGGGTGGGCCGCCGGCCAGAGCGCGATCATGACCGACTCCCCGTCGTGCGGGAGTTGATGCCAGACCTCCTCGGTCAGAAACGGCATGATCGGGTGCAGCAGCTTCATCGTATTGGACAGCACGTACCATAACGTGTGCTGAATTGCCGATCGTCGATCGTCGTTCGTCGTTGGTCGTTGATCGGCCGTTGTTCCCCCTTCCCTGTTCCCTGTTCCCGCCTGTAGTTCGACCTTGGCCAGCTCCAGGTACCAGTCGCAGTACTCGCTCCAGATGAACTCGTACAAACTCCGCGCGGCCTTGTCGAGTTCAAAGCCCTCAAAGTCGGCGGTCACCTCTGCGGTCAGGCGCGCGAAACGGCTGCGGATCCACCGGTCGGGCACCGCCGGTGCCGCGGCCGCCGGCAACGGACCGCCTGGATCAAACCCCTGCAGGTTCATCAGCACGAACCTGGTGGCATTCCAGATCTTCGTGTTGAAGTTGCGCACGTCGGCGATCATCTTCTCGGCGAAGCGGAACTCCTGCTGGCTCTGCGAACACCGCGAGACCAGCGCAAAGCGCAGCGCGTCGGCGCCGTAGCCGCGGTCTTCGATCATCTCCAGCGGATCGAGACCGGTCCCCAGCGAGCGGCTCATCCGCCCGCCTTCGATGTTCAGCACGGTCGGCGTCACGTACACGTCGGTGAACGGGATGTCGTCCATGACGTGCAGCCCCATCATGATCATTCGGGCCACCCACAGGAACAGGATCCCCTTGTCGGTGGCCAGGACGGTGCCGGGATAGAAGTACCGCAGGTCAGGGGTGTCCTGCGGCCAGCCCAGGGTCGCGAACGGCCAGATCGCCGAGCTGAACCAGGTATCCAAGACGTCGGGATCTTGCTCCAGCACCGAGCCTCCACACGTCGGACACCGCGCCGGGGCCGTCTTGGCGGCCACGCGGTCCCCGCAGGCCGTGCACTGCCACACCGGAATTCGGTGCCCCCACCACAACTGGCGGCTGAGGGTCCACGGGCGGATGTTGTCGAGGAACTGCAGCACGACTTTCGCCCACCGCTCATGGTGGAACCGCACCCGTCCGGACCGGATCGCGTCGGCTGCACGCGCCGCCATCGTCGTCATGTCGCAGAACCACTGATCGCTGATGAAGGGCTCGATGACGGCATGGCACCGATCGCAGGTACCGACCGACGTCCGGTACGGCTCAACCTTTTCGATCAGGCCCAGCGCCCCGATCGCCGCGGCCACTTTCTCACGGGCATCGAAGCGGTCCAGACCGGCGAACGCACCGGCATCGGCTGTCATCGCCCCGCGCTCATCGAGCACCACGATCACCCGAAGGTTGTGGTCGGTGCCGATCTCGTTGTCGAGCAGATCGTGGCCGGGGGTGATCTTCAGCGCCCCCGTCCCAAACTGAGGATCCACCCGGCGGTCGGCGATCACCGGGACGCACCGGTTCACCAGCGGCACGATGACCTCGGTGCCCACCAGCGCGCGGTACCGTTCGTCGTCCGGATGCACGGCCACGGCCACATCCGCCAGGATCGTCTCCGGCCGCTGCGTGGCAATCACGATACCGGCCGACCCATCGGCGCCGGGATAGCGCACGTGCCAGAGCGAGCTGTCGATCTCGACGTACTCGACCTCAAGATCGGAGATCGCGCTCTGGTCGCGGGGACACCAGTTCACCATCCGCTTTCCGCGATAGATCAGCCCCTCGCTGAACAGCCGGATGAATGCCTCCAGGACCGCGTCAGAGTACGCAGGATCCAGCGTGAACACATAGCGGTCCCAGTCGCACGAGTAGCCCATCCGCTGGAGCTGCCGGTCGATCGTGCCGCCCGAGTACTCCTTCCACTGCCAGACGCGTTCGAGGAATTTCTCCCGGCCAATCTGCTCCAGCGTCTTGCCCTCTTTGGCCATCTCACGTTCCACCACGTTCTGGGTCGCAATCCCGGCGTGATCGGTTCCGGGCTGCCACAGCGCGTTGTAGCCCTGCATGCGCCTCCAGCGGATCAGCACATCCTGAGGGGTGAATGTCGAGACGGATCCGACATGCAGGACTCCGGTGATGTTGGGCAGCGGGAGCATGATCACGTACGGCGTGCGCGCCGGATCGACCTCGGCGTGGAAGTAGCCGCGGCGCAGCCACTCCGCATACCACCGCGGCTCCACCTCGCCGGGGTCGTACGTCTTCGGCAGCGTGTTGATCGCCATGTCCCGTCCCTCCGAAAACAAGAAACGCTCCATCCTTGTCCAGGACGGAGCGCTGACCTCTCCGCGGTACCACCTGCGCTTCCGCTCACATCGTGAGCGGCCCTCGCTTCGCGATCACGGGCGAACCCGCACGGCTCGGGGGCGACCTTCCCTCATCCGCGGTACCGGGAGAGCTTGCACTCGGCGGCTCTCCTTCTCTGAGGTCGCGGGCGCGGTACTCCTCCCCGTCTTCGCCACGACTATGAAGTTACAGGAAGTATACCACGGCGGCGAGGAATCAACGTACTCAATCTTCCCAATCCACCCAATCTTCCGGAATGACCTTCCGCCATCGCTGGGTGGGGGGATTGAGAAGATTGGGAAGATTCTGAAGATCATGGATGCCCTGCAGCGACAACAGTTGCGGACGACCACACGACGCATGTCGTCGGCGGTGCAGATCTGCCGCATCCTGTCGTCCTCGCACCCCTCGGCGCGGGTGGTCCTGGCAGACCTGGTGTTCGAGCTGCAGTCGTACGTGGCTCACTACGGCAGTCTGACCCTGCAGGTCTCCCGGGATCACGTCGTCGCCGCCGACGTGGCGGTCGCCCAGGGGACCGATGTGCTCGTGACGACCCTCAACGCCCGGAACCTCGCCGCCGTCTCCCTGCTCCCCGGCATCCAGGCCCGCGAGGTCAACGCCTTCGTGGCGCTGCTGTCGCAGGACCGGCTGACCGCCCCGGGCACAGCGAGCATCGAGGAGTCGGTGTGGCGGGAGAATCTTCCTCACATCATCGTCCGGGCGGCGGCGGTCGGAGAAGCGGCCTCGGTGGCCGACGTCGAGGCGCTGCGGGCGCTGACCCGCCCCGGTCCCCTGTCCCAGGAGCGGCGCCAGCTCGTGCTGCAGGCGCTGAAGGCCGGGCCCGCGGCGACCGCGGCGCTGGTCTCATCGCTCGCTTCGATCTCCGGCGAGGACGCGGATACCCGCTTCAGATCGCGGATGGATGCGCTGATCAGTGCGCTCGATACCCTCGACCGGGTCATCCTCGACGAACCGCTGGACGATCAGGACCAGCTCTACCGCAACCTCAGACAGGCTCACCTGCTCTTGCAGGAACCGCTGCGGACGCTGTTCGTCCGGGAAGGGGACCGGGCGGGCCTCCGCACGACCACGCTCGGCGACGAGCTGTTCGGCCCGGCCGCGGAAGACGCGCCGGAAGCCGGCATGCCGGTCCAGCCCTTTGACCAACGCACCGATCTCACGGTCACCGGGAGCTGGCAGCCCGAAGACCAAGCCATCGTCGACGCGCTCCCTCGGGACCGGGCGGTGCTGGAATCGCTGCGCGCCGAAGTCTCCGAAACGCTGTTGGCGCGGGATGTCGTCATCTCGCTCGTCGACCTGATGGCCCTCGAAGAGACCGCGGAAGAGATCGTCGGGACCGTTCGGGCCCTGGCCGCTCATCTTCCCGAGGTGGCCGTGGGCGGAGAGTTCGACGGCCTGGCTCTCGGCGTTGAAGCGATGCGCGCGGCGGCCGCGCGGGAACAGGGACGGACGCGCACCGCGATCGAGCACACGCTGGCCGCGGCGATCAGCGGCTCGCTGCTCGACGGGCTCCTCGCCGAGGCCCTGCGGGGCGACCGCGAGTGCCCGCCCCCGATCCTGCGCGTCCTGCGCGCCGCGGGACCGACCGCCGTGCCCCGATTGATCGCCATCCTCTCCCGCGCCGACGATGCGGGCCAGCGTCGCCAATTGTGCTCGCTGCTGGCCGATGTGTGCGCCGGTCAAGTCCAGCTGCTGGGGATCCAGCTGCCTGCCCCCTCGTGGTATCTGACGCGGAATCTGCTCTTCGTCCTCGGAGAGCTGGGAGACCCCGCCGCGATCCCCTACATCGTCCCGATGGCCCACTTCCCCGACCAGCGCGTCAGGCGGCAGGCCATCGACACGCTGCGAAAGATCGCAACGACCGAGAGCATCGCCGGTCTGCGCACCTTCTTTCGGGATGCCGACCCGGAGAGCCAGCGCTACGTCGCCGACGGTCTCGGCCCCACCTACGATGCCCAGATGGCGGCGTGGCTCCTGGAACTCGCGCAGGGGCGAGACTTCAGCCCGCAGGCGGTGGAACTCAAGGTTGCCGCCATGAACGCGCTGGCGCGGATGGATGCGCGGGAGGCGAGACCCGCGCTGCTTCGGATCGCCCGTTCGTGGTGGTGGCTCTCCGGTGGCCGCCGCGCGGTCCGAGCCCAGGCCCGCCGCCTGCTGCGCGAGTGGGCCACCCGTGGGGCAACGCCATGAGCACGGGGGCAATCATTCGCCTCGTCGAAGACGCCCGCCGGCAGATGCGTCTGCATCTGCTGGGGCACCCCGAAGCGAACGAAGCCGTCCACGCGCTGGCCGCGGAGATCAACACGGCGCTGGGAGAGGGCGGCTCCGTCCGGTTCGACCTGGTCGACGGCGCATTCTACCTCGACGGCGAGCTGCTCCTCGACGAAAGCGTCTACGCCGCCGAACTGGTCGGCGATCTATCCGCCGAGGGCATCGGCGCGCTCGAGTTCCGCGGGCGCATCCCCTTCGACGAACTGGCGACCTTTGTGGAACTGCTGGCGCGGGCGAGCCGGCAGGAAGGCACGCTCCGGGACATGGCCGCGGCGGCGGACATCAGTCACATCCGTCTGGAGGCGCCCACCGAACGTCCCGCCGCGCACATCCCCGCCAGGATCGACCCCCGGGAGGTGTACCGGGTCGGCCTCCGCACGGTCGGTGGCGTCAACTACGAGGCCGCGCAGGGGGAGACCCTCGACCTGCGCAGCACACGGCTGCTGGTCAGCTCGATGGTGGACGTCGTGCTGCGCGACCCGCACGCGT
>JBIOXT010000238.1:0-3112 GCA_044869795.1 bacterium
CCCAAGGACGATCAGCTGGGCCCCGACCTCGTACGCCGCAGCGACAATCTCCTGATCGGGGACGCCGGTGCGCTGCAGCCTGCGGATCGCCGTGCCTGGAGGAAGTCGGGACGCCGCGAGCGCTTCAGCTTCTTTAAGCATCCTCTGACCGGCCTCGGCCCCCAGGGCCCCCATCTCGCGCGCACGCGCGGCCGCCTCCCGGGAGCGCGCCGGCAGAGCCCGGGCCACGAAGCCGAACTCGCGCAACGGCCGCGTATCGACGACATGAAGCAGGACGAGTTCCGCGTCAGCCCAGTCGAGCTGGCTCAGTGTGCGTTCCAAGAACTCCGTCAGGAGGAGCCCGCTGACGGCGACCAGGACCCGTCTCATCGTCATCACCACCCGTCGTACTTACCGGTGAAGGGCTCCCAGTGCGATCGTGGCAAGGGTCGCCGCCAGGACCAAGGGGATGGTGGCGGCGCTGGTCCGGAGGTATTCCAGGGCTGAGACCTCTAACCCCTGCCGCCGCGTAAACGCAAGCCACAGCATCGTGGCGAGCGATCCGACAGTCGTCAGTGCCGGCCCGATGTTCACGCCGGCCAGCGTCGCGGCGACCAGCAGATCGAGCCGGGCAGGCGGGACGCGCCCGAGGACGACCAGCATCACGAGCGCCATGGGGATATTATTGAACATGTTGGCCCCCAGCGCCGCGACGGCGCCGGTCGTCACCACGGCACCGATGGTCGTGCTCGAGTGTCCGAGGATGAGTTGTCCAAGACCTGCCGTCAGGCCGGCGTGCTCAATGCCGCGCACCACCGCCGCCATGCCCACCACGAATGGGAAGAGCGACCAGGAGACGCCCGCGGCGATCTTGCGGAGATCCTTGTGTCCCACAGCCCGGGCGACATAGGCGAGCGCCCCACCGCCGACCAGCGCAACTGGCCACAGCGGGCGCTCGGCCAACCCAGCCAGGAAAAGGCCCGCGAGGACAAGCAAGGATACAGCAAGTGAAACCCTGAAAAACGCCGAGGAGCTGGCGATCGAGGTCGCTGGCTTCGCGATGCGGAGCCGCCGCGGAAGGCGGTCGCGAAAAAGCCACAGAAAGATGCCCGTGTTGGCCGCCACCGCGACGAGATTGGGGACCGCCATCGCCAGGCTGTAACGCCAGAAGGGAAGCCCCAACCGGTCGACGACGAGCAGGTTCGTAAGATTGCTCATCGGGAACACCAGCGAGCCGGTATTAGCAACGAACGTGCAGGCGTAAAGGTACGGCAGCGGATCGACGCGGAGGGCCACCACGGTTGCGTAGACGATCGGCGTGAGGACGATCACCGTGACGTCGAGCGACAGCAGCGCGGTGACGACCGCGCCGAGAATGAACACATTGACCAGCAGGCGGCGGCCACTCCCGCCGCTGGCGCGCGCCGCGTACGAGGCGGCCCAGTTGAAAATACCGGCCATCTCCAGCACGCCGGAGAGCACCATCATGCCGAGCAGAAAGAGCAGGACGCCCGCGGTTTCGCGCGCGGCGCCCAGCAGATCATCCGGCGACAGGAGCCCGAGCGCGAGGTACGCGGCGGCGCCTCCAGCCGCCGGCCATGCCTCGTTGAGTCCCCTGGGCCGAGAGATGGCCAGCGCCATAACGCCGAGAAACACCACCAGCCCCAGCAGGGTGCGGGCATCGAAACCGAGAGGGCTCATGCAGGCGAGGCGGAATCCCTCATTGCCGCGGGAGCACCTCCGTCAGCAACCAGTGCTCTGCGAGCGCGATGAACTGCGCCGGATCAGGGTTCAGCGCTTTCCGCTCGGAAGACGCGTAGTACGCCTTGTCTTTGGCCTCCCAATCCGGCCCGTCATAACTCATGAGCCACACGAATTGGTTCCGGTCTTTGAGGATCCACGCCCCGCCGATCCGGAAGCCGTGTTTTTGGCGAAGCGGATAGACCCCTGCCTTCCAGGCACGAACAAAGTCGTCCATCTTCCCCCGGTTGATCGTGTACATGCGCAGCTGAGTCGTCATCTGCACCCCTCGAGAGCCGGTTAGCGGCGGCGAAAGGCCGCGCAGATCATCCCATAGTACGCGGGCACTTCGTACGCGAGGAGCTCAGGCCGAAGCCGCAGGCGCTGTGAAACGCCCGCCAGCATCGCCACCTGCCACAAGCTGTCGGGCTTCGCGTCCCGGACCAACCGGGTGCTGATCCGCAGCACGGATCGCAGGTCGTCTCCCCGGATCGCCTTCACCATCCGCGCATCGTACGCGGCCGCCGCCGGGCTGAATCCGTATGGACCCGATTTTTTGTGGGCATGGGCGTGATCCGCGCTGGCCACGAAGACGACTCTCTTTTCCGATTTCTCCGCCACGTCGGCGATCAGGGTTCCGAACCGGACATTCTCCCCAAGCGAGATCTCCCGCGACGGCGTCACCACCACCAGTTCCGGTCGGACGCGGTGTCCGCGGATGAAGAACCACAAGGGCACCAGGGTGCCCCAGTCCAGCGGCATGTTCGAGTACTTCCCGCTGGCCGTGGCGTAGTTCGCACCCACGGATGGCAGTCGTCGCCGCCGCGCTTCTGCCAGCAGCGCCTCGGCAAGCTCCCGATCGCACTTCATGCGGATGCGCTGGCGCGGAAAAGGCTTCCGCGACGAAAACATCGGCAGCGTGCCGGACGCGTTCTCGGATACTACCACGCCGATACCTTCTCGAAACCGCAGGTTGTGCGGCGTGGCGACAACGATGGTGTGCGGCCTGGCGATTCTGATCTCACGGGCCATTCGCTGCATCGCCCGCGTGGTCCCGGCATACCTGCGACGCTCAGACGGCGTCGCCAGCGGCGGAATGATGGGCTCACCATGAGGTGCGATGCATGCGTAGACGAGTGGCATCGGATTTCAGTGCAGCGTATCGCCGTCATCCCGCCTGGTCCCCTTCATCAGACGCGTGAACTGCCGCCGCAGCCGGCGGCGACGGTACCAGGCGAGGGGATTCAAGGTGAGCGCATCTTCTCGCTCCAGACGGCGCCGCGGGCGCACCGCGCGGACAGACAGGTAGCGTCCCTGACGCACGTACCACCAGGCCACGCCGCACCCGGCCAGCGCAAACACTCCTAACGGAAATGGTTGAGAAATCACGACG
>JBIOXT010000239.1:0-8362 GCA_044869795.1 bacterium
GGAAGTCGAACACACTCGCGGCGGTCATCGACTATATCAACCACACGCGCGGCGTCCACATCGTGACCGTCGAAGACCCGATCGAGTACCTGCACCGGGACGACAAGAGCATGATCAACCAGCGTGAGGTCGGCAGCGATACGCTTTCGTTTGCCAACGCGCTGAAGCACGTCTTGCGGCAGGACCCCGACGTGATCCTGATCGGCGAGATGCGCGACCTCGAGACGATCTCCACGGCGGTCACCGCCGCAGAGACCGGCCACCTCGTCTTCGCCACCCTGCACACCGTCAGCGCGGCCCAAACGCTCGACCGCATCATCGATGCCTTCCCGCCCTACCAGCAGGCGCAGATCAAGACCCAGCTGTCGACGGCCCTGGAAGGGGTGATGTCCCAGACGCTCCTGCCGCTGGCCAGCGGCAGCGGACGCGTGGCGGCGATGGAGGTCATGGTCGTGACGCCCGCGATTCGCAACCTGATCCGTGAGGGCAAGACCTACCAGATCCCCTCGACCATCCAGTCCGGCGCCAAGGAAGGGATGCTGACCCTCAACCAATCGCTGCGCCAGCTGGTGGAGACCCATAAGGTGACGTTTGAGGAGGCGGCGGCGCGTTCCAGCAGTGAGCGGGAATTCGCGATGCTGCTCGGACGCCAGAGCGTCACCGCATGACCGCGCGCGACGTCCTGTCGCGTCTCCGCGGGATGGGCAGCCCACGCAGCGCGGAGGGCCTGGCCCGCTTCGGCATCCGCCCCCAGACCACGGTGCTGGGAATTTCGATCTGGGAGCTTCGCAAGCTCCGGCGCGAGATCGGCGTCGATCACCGCCTGGCCCTGCAGCTGTGGAAGTCGCGCATCCACGAAGCGAGGATCCTCGCCGGCTACATCGATGACCCGGCCAAGGTCACCGAGGCGCAGCTGGACCGCTGGGTGGGGGATTTTGACTCCTGGGACATCACCGACCAGATCGGGGAACTCATCGCCCGCACTCCCTATGCCAGGAAGAAGATTCGGGAATGGGCGGCACGGGATGAGGAGTTCGTGAAGCGGACCGCGTTCACGCTGATCGCCGAACTGGCATGGCACGACAAGACCATCACCGACGAGCAGTTCGAACGGTTCTACTCCCTGATCCGCCGCGCGGCCACGGACGAGCGCAACTTTGTGAAGAAAGCCGTGAACTGGGCGCTGCGCAACATCGGCAAACGCAATCGCCGGCTGAACCGCAGCGCGATCGCCTTCGCCAAGACCCTGGCCCGCGGCGAGTCCCGCAGTGCGCGCTGGATCGCCGCCGACGCCCTGCGGGAACTCACCAGCAGCGCCGTGCAGAAGCGGCTGGCCGGGCCGGCGAACCGAGGCCCGCGAACGGCGAACCGTCCAAAGCGGCGCAATTGAGTAGATTGTGTAGACTGCGTAGATTGTGTAGATTAGGGGAGGCGCGGGCCGCTAGCTCAACTGGCAGAGCGGGAGACTCTTAATCTCTAGGTTCAGGGTTCGAGTCCCTGGCGGCCCCCCATGCACCAGTCGGTTCGCTCCGGTGCATGGCGACGCCGTCTGATCACGCGTAGCAAGAAGCGACTGGGGCATGCCTCGTACCCGAGCGCAGCGAGTGGTACGGGGCACCCTTATTGGAAGCGAGTGCGGGCGTGGCGAAACTGGTACACGCGCCAGCCTTAGGAGCTGGTGGGGGCAACCCCGTGGGGGTTCGAATCCCTCCGCCCGCACCATGCACCACTCGCTTCGCTCGGGTGCATGGCGACGCCACTTGGCTCTCGAATTCCGAGTGGTGCATGCCCTGAACCTGAGCGGCAGCGAATGGTTCAGGGCTCTAACATCGAGAGGGTGGTCAAGTGAAGGTCGAAGTCCGCAAAGAGCCACAGAGCCGCGCCGTCCTCGAAGTCGAACTGCCCTCCGAGGACCTTGCCCGCAGCGTCGATCAGGCGGTGAAGCGCCTGAACCAGCGGGTCAACGTCCCGGGATTCCGCCGCGGGAAGGCGCCGCGCGGGCTGCTGGAGCGGGTGGTCGGGAAAGAGGCCATCTACGAGGAAGCCGTCCGCCTGCTGGTCCCCGACGCCTATGAGCAGGCCCTTGACCAGACCGGCGTGCGCCCCATCGCACGCCCGCAGATCGACGTCGGAGAGGTGGAAGAAGGCAAACCGCTGCGCTTCACGGCGACGGTGGATCTCGTGCCCGACGTCCAACTCGGCGAGTATGCCGCCCTGCGCATTCCGTTCCAGGAACCCGAGGTCACCGACGCCGACATCGACCGGGCCGTCGAAGATCTGCGCGCCCGGCATGCCCACCTGGTCTCCGCGCCGGGCAAGACCGCCGGGCAGGGCGACTACGTGCTGGCGCGCGCGACCGAGGTGACGGGAACACCCGAGCGCTTTGCCGCCGGCAAGGAATACCTGCTGGAACTAGGTGGCGGCACGTTTCCCCCGGAGGTGGAGAGCGCCCTCGTCGGCGCCGCCGTCGGTGAGCGCCGCGCGGCCACGCTCGGGTCTGACGCGGCCGTCACCCTCGAGATCGCCGACGTCAAGCAGCGGGAGCTCCCGGCGCTGACCGACGAGTTCGCCAGGACCGCCGCCAACGTCCAAACGATCGATGAGATGCGGGCCGCGCTGCGCGAGCGGGCCACAGCGGACGTCAGGACGCGGGCCGCCTCCGAGTACGAGCAAAAGGTCGTGGACGCCCTCCTGTCCGGGGCCGCGATCGACCTGCCGGAGAGCCTCGTGGCGCACGAGCTCGAGCATATGGTGTCCGATCTCACCGACACCCTACAGCGGCGGGGGCTCACCCTCCAGCGCTACCTGGACGCCACGGACAAGACCGAGGAGCAGCTGCGGACCGAGTTCCGGCCGGCCGCGGAACGCCGCCTCCGGACACAATTGGCCCTTGATGAAATTGCCCGCGTCGAGGGTCTTAAACCCTCCCAGGAGGAGATCGATCAAGAAGTAGAGAACGTTGCGCGCAGACTGCAACAGGACGTTCCGCGCGTGCGCGAATGGCTGGCGGACGGCGGACGCTACGACAACCTGCTGGCGGCGATGCGCCGCGAAAGGGCGCTGCGCCGTCTTGTCGATCTCGCCCGCAGCCTGCCGCAACCCGAGCTCAAGGGGTGACCGTATGACGCTTGTGCCTATGGTCGTCGAGAGCACGGCGCGGGGAGAACGCGCCTACGACATCTACTCGCGCCTGCTGAAAGACCGCATCGTGTTCGTCGGGGGACCCATCGACGACGACATGGCGAACCTGATCATCGCCCAGCTGCTGTTCCTCGAAGGCGAAGATCCGGAAAAGGACATCGGGCTGTACATCAACAGTCCCGGTGGCAGTCTGACCCCGGCGCTGGCGATCTATGACACCATGCAGTACGTGCGCCCCGCCGTGGCCACGATTTGCGTGGGGCTGGCGGCCAGCGGCGCCGCCGTCATCCTGGCCGGCGGAGCCAAAGGCAAGCGCTCGTCGCTGCCGTACTCGCAGATCCTCATCCACCAGCCGTGGGGCGGGGGCATTCAGGGGACCACCACGGACATCGATATCCAGGCCAAGCAATTCCTGCGGATGCGGCAGCTCACCAACGAAATCCAGGCCCGCCACGCCAACCAGCCGATCGACCGGATCGAACGCGACACGGACCGGGACTTCTGGATGGATCCCCGGCAGGCCCTGGAGTACGGGCTGATCGACGAGGTCATCCAGCCGCGCGAGAAACTCGCTGTCTCCAAGGATCGATGACTAAGTTGAAAGTTGGAAGCTGGAAGTTGGAAGTTACTTTCAACCTTCAACTTTCAACTTCCGACTAGGAGAGGCGAATGCCGAAAGAGCGCATGTTCCGGTTCGGCGACGGCGAGAAGCTGAAGTGCTCGTTCTGCGGCAAATCCCAGGAGCAGGTCCGCAAGCTGGTGGCGGGGCCGGGGGTCTACATCTGCGACGAGTGCATCGAGCTGTGCAACGAGATCATCGAGGAAGAGCTCTACGGCGAGACCGAGACCCCCGCCGCGCGCACCACGCCCAAACCGCACGAAATCTACGAGACCCTCTGCCAGTACGTGGTGGGGCAGGACCGCGCCAAGAAAGCGCTCGCCGTGGCGGTGTACAACCACTACAAACGGATCGGCTCCCGCCGGGCCAGCGATGTCGAGCTGCAGAAGGCCAACATCATGCTGATCGGACCGACGGGGTGCGGCAAGACCCTGCTGGCCCAGACGCTGGCCAAGATCCTCGACGTCCCCTTCGCGATCGCCGACGCAACGTCACTGACCGAAGCCGGGTACGTCGGCGAAGACGTCGAGAACATCCTGCTGCGGCTCATCCAGTCCGCGGACTTCGACGTCAAGAAGGCCGAGCGGGGCATCATCTACATCGACGAAGCCGACAAGATCGCCCGCAAATCGGAGAACCCCTCGATCACCCGCGACGTCTCCGGGGAGGGTGTGCAGCAGGCGCTGCTGAAGATCCTCGAGGGCACGGTGGCGAACGTGCCCCCGCAGGGCGGGCGCAAACACCCGCATCAGGAATTCATCCAGATCGACACCACGAACATCCTGTTCATCTGCGGGGGCGCGTTTGAAGGGTTGGAGAAGATCGTGGAGTCCCGGATCCGCCAGACGACCATCGGGTTCGGGGCGGAGATCCACCCCAAGACCAAGGAGGCCCAGGCGGAGCTGCTGGCGCAGCTGATGCCCCAGGACCTCCTGCGCTACGGCCTGATCCCGGAGTTCATCGGACGCCTGCCGATCGTCGTTCCCCTCAACCCCCTCGACGTGCGCGACCTCGTGCGCATCCTGGTCGAGCCCAAGAACGCCCTCGTCCGCCAGTACCAGAAGATCCTGGAGATGGACGGCGTCGAGCTGGTCTTCACCGAGGAGGCCCTGCACGCGATCGCCCGCGAGGCGATGGCCCGGCACACGGGTGCGCGGGGGCTGCGCACGGTGATCGAGGACATCATGCTGAACATCATGTACGAAATCCCCTCCCGGCCGGATGTGCGGCGCTGCGTCGTGACCGACGAGGCCGTGCTGACCCGCCGTGACCCCCTCCTGCTGACGGCCGCCGAGGTCAAGAAGCTCAAGGACAAGCCGGCCTGAAACCGCTATACTGCGGGATACAGGGGATAAGAGGGATCAAAGGGATAAAGGTTCGTCCCTTGTCCCTCTTATCGCTTTTATCCCGCTTATCCCGAAGTTGGTTTTCGGGAACAAGTCCCCGGTGGCAGGCGTTATGCTCCTAGAGAGAGCAAGATATCCCAGGAGGCTATATGGCTGAACATCAGGAGGCTCCAATCAAGGACCGGCTGCCGCTGCTGCCCCTGAAGGGCACGGTGATCATGCCCCATCAGGTGGCGCCGCTCGGCGTCGGCCGGCAAAAGTCGTTGCAGGCCATCGAGTCGGCGCTGGCGGGGGACCGCATGATCGTCCTCGCTGCGCAGAAGGACGACGAGCTGGAAGAGCCGTCGGCCGCCGACATCTACACCACCGGGACGATCTGCCGGATCATGCAGGTCGGCAAGCAGCCCGATGGCGTCCTGCAGGTCATCATCGAGGGCGTCGTGCGCGGAGAGATCCTGGCGATGGAGGAGGAAGAGCCCTTCTTCGTCGCGCGGGTGGTTCCCAAGCCGGATGCCGGCGAGAAGAACCTCGAGCTCACGGCGCTGATGCGCGGCGTGGTGTCACAGTTCGAGCGGTTCGCGCGGTTCTCGCGCTCGGTCCCGCCGGAGGCCTACCAGGCCGTGACGCAGGCCGATGAGCCGGGGCGGCTGGCCGATCTAATCGCCCAGCACCTCTCGCTGAAGCTGGAAGAGCGCCAGCAGCTCCTGGAGATGAATCCCAAGGAGCGGCTGGAGGCGCTCAGCCAGATCCTGACGCGCGAGGTGAACATCCTCGAACTCGAGCGGAAGATTCAAAACCGCGTCCGCAAGTCGATGGAGAAATCGCAGCGCGACTACTTCCTGAAAGAGCAGATGAAGGCCATCCAGCAGGAACTGGGTGAGGCCGACGAGCGGCAGAACGAGGTCGCGGAGTACAAGAAGAAGATCGAGGCCGCCAACCTGCCGGATCACGTCAAGGAGAAGGCGCTGGAGGAACTGTCCCGCCTCGAGAAGATGCCGCCGATGGTGGCCGAGGCCGTGGTGGTGCGGACGTACCTGGACTGGATCCTGGCCACGCCGTGGACCGTCCGCACCGAGGACCGGCTCGACATCGCCGAAGCCCGGACGATCCTGGACCAGGACCACTACGGCTTGGAGAAACCCAAGGACCGCGTGGTCGAGTACCTCGCGGTGCGGAAGCTCGCGCCGACGAGCAAGGGTCCGATCCTGTGCTTCATCGGCGCGCCGGGGGTCGGCAGACGTCGATGGGCAAGTCCATCGCCAAGGCCTTGGGGCGGAAGTTCGTGCGGATCAGTCTGGGCGGTGTGCGCGATGAGGCCGAGATCCGGGGCCACCGGCGGACGTACGTCGGCGCGCTGCCGGGACGCATCGTCCAGGGCTTGAAGACCGCGGGGACGAAGAACCCGGTCTTCATGCTCGACGAGATCGACAAGCTGGGCATCGACTGGCGGGGGGATCCGTCCGCGGCCCTGCTCGAAGCGCTGGATCCCGAGCAGAACCACAGCTTCAGCGATCACTACCTCGAACTGCCGCTGGATCTGTCCGAGGTCATGTTCATCTGCACCGGCAACATCCTCGACACGGTGCCGCCGGCGCTGCGCGACCGGCTCGAGGTGATTCGCTTCGCGGGCTACATCGAAGAAGAGAAGATCAAGATCGCCGAGCAGTTCCTGATTCCGAAGCAGCGGAAAGAGAACGGGCTGACCGAAACCAACATCGCCTTCAACGAGGAGGCCCTGCGCCGCATCTCCCGCGAGTATACGCGCGAGGCGGGGGTGCGCAATCTGGAGCGCGAGATCGCCACGATCTGCCGCAAGGTCGCCACCGAGGTGGCCACCGGCAAGGCGCAGTCCGTCAAGGTCAGCGCCGGCAACCTGCACAAGTTCCTGGGGCCGCAGAAGTTCCACTACGGCCTGGCCGAGAAGGAAGACGAGGTCGGGACGGCGACCGGCCTGATCTACAGCGAGATGGGCGGCGACATCATCGCGGTCGAGGCCACCTTGATGCGGGGCGAAGGCAAGCTCACGCTGACGGGGCAGCTCGGCGACGTCCTCAAGGAGTCGGGGCAGGCCGCCCTGTCATACGTCCGCTCGCGGGCGCGCCGGTTGAGCATCGACGAGGAGTTCTACCAGAAGGTCGACGTGCACATCCACATCCCGGCCGGCGCGGTCCCGAAAGACGGCCCGTCCGCGGGGATTACGCTGGCGACGGCGCTGGCCTCCGCCGTGAGCGGGCGCCCCGTGCGCCGCGACGTGGCGATGACCGGCGAGATCACCCTCCGCGGCAAGGTGCTGCCCATCGGCGGCGTGAAGGAGAAGGTCCTGGCGGCGCATCGCGCAGGCATCAAGACGGTGATCATGCCCAAGGACAACGAGAAGGACGTGGAGGAGATCCCGGCTCCGGTCCGCAAGAAACTGCGGTTCGTATTCGTTGAGCACATGGACCAGGTGCTGGCCGAGGCGCTGCTGCCCGCGGCCACCGAACTGCCGGTCTCACCGCCGCCGGTGTCCGCACCGCCGCCGGATCCGTCGGCCATCCGGCCGGCCCACCAGCCCAGGCCGCAGCAGCAAATGTAACGAGCATCGGAAACACGGAAGTGTGGAAACGAGGAAGCGGAAAAACCCGCTTCCTCGTTTTTCTCTAGAGGTACTTCCCCGGATTGATCCCCACCGCGCGCGGCTCGAGGGCGTGCAGGATGCGCCGCGGGTCCGTGGCCAGTGAGACCATCACCGGCTCGACATCGATACCGGCGCTGTCCCTGACGATCTTGACCTGGGGGAGAAACGGCGCGCCGTCGGTGGCGCGGTAGACGACCGCGACATCCTGCGACGAGAGCCGCACGACGGACCCGACCGGGTAGGCGCCCAGCAGGTTGAGGGCGATGCCGGCGATCGCCGGGTCGAATTTCGTGCCCGCGCCCAGGACGATCGCCCGCATCGCCTGATCGGGCAGCATCGGCCGGCGGTAGGTGCGCCGCGCCGACGTGACCGCGTCGAAGAAGTCGGCGACGGCAATGATGCGCGTGAACAGGTGCGGCCGCCGGCGCCCGATGATCGTCGGATAGCCCGACAGGTCGTAGTCGACATGGTGCTCCAGGGCGACGATCAATGCCGCCTTGACCGGGCCGCTGAGGTGCTGGAGCAGCTGCGCGCCGAAGATCGGGTGCTGATCCACACCGGCCCGCTCCTGCGGTCTGAGGCGGCCGGGTCGCTGCAGCACCGTCCGCGGGGTGTTCATCTTCCCGATGTCGTGAAGCA
>JBIOXT010000240.1:0-3886 GCA_044869795.1 bacterium
CAGGCGATCTTCAGCGACGCGCGCGGTGCGTACCTGGTTGTGTACCCGTTTACCAAGACGCACGACTGGTACCGGCTCAGCCGCGACGCCCGCCAGGGGATGATGAACGAGCACATCCGGATCGGACCTGGGGGAAGTCATGGCCGATCCGGATGTGCTCGTTCATCATCCCCTGGCGGGCGTCGCGGCTGAGCCGGTACCAGTCGTGCGTCTTGGTAAACGGGTACACGACCAGGTACGCACCGCGCGCGTCGCTGAAGATCGCCTGCTCCTGCCCGGTCGGCGTCTTCACGTAGCGGGACGGGCGGATCAATCCAATGAAGGAGTGGGCGACCGCGCAGTACCGCCCGATCCCGGAGCGGAGGAGGAGGCTGGCCGTCTCCTCCAGATCGGACAGCGACGGCGCGGTGCGGAGCAGCAGCAGATCGGCGTCGCGCCGCACGCCGACCATCGAGTAGGTCACCGCCGGCGCCGCCTGTGCCGCCCGGTCGGCGGCCGCACGGAACGCTGCGGCGTCGGTTTCGCGCTGCTCGCCGGGCAGCCGCCGCCACAGCGGATCCACCCGTAACGTCAGGACCTGCACGACATGAGCTTCGGTCACCGGCTCGCCAGCCACCGGGCGGCCTCCTTCGCATGATAGGTGATGATGATGTCGGCGCCCGCCCGTGCGATCGCCGTGAGGATCTCCAGCACGGCGGCACGCTCGTCGATCCACCCCTGCGCCGCCGCGGCCTTGACCAGGGCGTACTCCCCGCTGACGTTGTACGCTGCCAGAGGAACCGGCACGGCCGGCCGCACCCGCGCGATCACGTCGAGATACGCCAGCGCCGGCTTTACCATGACCGCATCCGCGCCTTCGGCCAGATCGAGGCCGATCTCTCGCTCGGCCTCCCGCCCGTTGGCGGGATCCATCTGGTAACCCCGCCGGTCGCCAAACTGCGGGGTGGATCCCGCGGCGTCCCGGAACGGTCCATAGAATGCCGAGGCGTATTTCGCGGAGTAGCCCAACACCGCCACGTGACTCCACCCCGCCGCATCCAGCGCCCCGCGGATTGCGCCGACCTGTCCATCCATCATTGCGCTGGGGGCGACGACATCGGCGCCGGCCGCCGCCTGCGACACCGCCGTCTTCGCCAGCAGGTCCAAGGTGGCATCGTTGTCCACGGCGCCGTCTCGCACCACGCCGCAGTGCCCGTGGGTCGTGTATTCGCACAAACACACATCGGTGATGATGATCAGGTCGGGCAGCGCGGCCCGGAGTGCGCGGACCGCCTGCTGGACGATACCGTCGCCGTCGTAGGCACCGGAGCCGTCGGTGTCTTTTCGCGCGGGGAGCCCGAACAGCAGCACGCTGCGAATCCCCAACGATAGGAGCGACTCGCCCTCGCGGACCGCCTCGTCGATGGACAGCCGCGCATGACCGGGCAGAGAGGGAATCGGTTCGCGGACTTGGTGGCCGAAGCGTACGAACATCGGAAAGACAAATCGGTCCGGCCGCAGGTGGGTCTCACCGACCAGCGCGCGCAGCGCGGCCGTACGCCGCAGCCGCCTGGGCCGGACGGTCAGACTCCTGGCGTGATCAGAGACTCGCAGCACCGCGGGTGCTCCTCTCGAGAACGACTTTGACGATTCCGCGCGCGTCGTGCTCCGCGGCCACCAGGTGCGGTGGCCATCCTGCCTCCGCCGCCGCGGCCGCCGTTACCGGCCCAATGGCGACGACCGTAAAGTCTCCTACCGGCTGCTCGATCCCTACGGCCCGGGCCAGCTTCGCGAAACCGCGGGCGGCCGAGGCGCTGGCCAACACCACGCCGTTGAGCCCCTCCCTCCACGCGGCCGCCAGTGCCTGCGGGCTCCCGTCGGGCGCTTCAACCGTGCAATACGCTATAACCTCGTCGACGATAAGACCACGCCCACGCAGGCGCCGCGCAATCTCAGGTAACGCGCGATCTCCACGCACCCACAGCACACGGTCGCCTGGGGCGGCGGGGAGATCGGCCGCAGCCCGCAGGCCGAGCGCCTCCGGTGGCATCCAGGTCACCGTGACACCGATGGACGTCAGCGCCGCGGCCGTGTCCGGTCCGACGGCGGCCCAGGCCACGGTCGCCGGCCGGGCCGGGGAGACGAGACGGCCTCCCAACGCCCGCGCTCCATTGGCGCTGGTGAGAAACACCCAGTCGTAGCGATCGAGCGCCGCCAATGCCCGGTCGAGCGGTTCATACGACGGCGGGGGCACGATCGCGATGGCGGGCACCACGACCGGCTCGATGCCTGCGCGATGCAGGGCGGCAGCCAGCGGGCCGGCCTGATCGACCGGACGGGTGATGAGGTACCGGGGTACACGACTCATTCGCGGAACGCCTGCTCTGTCGCCAACCGCCCGGCGCCGCGAGCCAGTAGATCGTCGGCCAGCGCGTACCCGATCGCGTCGGCGTCGTACACCGGCCCGGATTGTTGGGAGCGCACCATGCCGCGCCCATCCGGTGACACGACGGCGGCGGTCGCTTCGAGACGCTCCTCCCAGGCACGGGCAAGGACTCCGGCCGGCAACCGGCAGCCCCCCTCGAGCCGCCGGAGCGCAGCGCGTTCGGTCATGATCGCAGCGCGGGTAGGTGGATCGTTCGCGGCCGAGGCGATCGCTGCGGCCGAGGCATCGTCGGCGCGAACCTGGACCGCCAGCGCCCCCTGGCCGGGCGCGGGGAGCATGCGCTCAACGGGAAGCCACTCGGTGATGCGGGCTGCGCGGCCGATGCGCAGCAGACCCGCGGCGGCAAGACAGACCGCTTCCAGCTCCCCTGCATCAACCCTGCCCACGCGGGTCTCGATGTTGCCGCGGACCGGGACCACCTGCACGTCGGGCCGAGCCGCCAGCAGAAACCCACGACGGCGCGGACTGCTCGTACCGACCCGCGCACGGACAGGCAGCGTCGCCAGCGTGAAACCGTCTCGTGCGACCAGCACGTCGCGGGGATCTTCCCGCAGCGTCACCGCCGCAATATCCAACCCCGGCTGTGGCTCAGTCGGCAGGTCCTTCACACTGTGCACGGCGATGTCAATCGTCCTCGCCAGCAACGCCTGTTCGAGCTCCTTCACGAAGAACCCAATGCCCGGCAGACCTTCGAGCGGGTCGTGGGGATGCCGGTCGCCGGTCGTGCGCACTGTGGTCACGGTGAACGCGACCCCGGGATGGACGGTCCGCAGCACCGCCAGCACCTGCTGGGTTTGGGCCAGTGCCAGGCTGCTCCCCCGCGTGCCGACGATCAACGTCCCCCTCATGCGGCCCGCACCTCATGGAATGCCTGAGCGGCAGCGGCGACGGTCTGCTCGATGTCGGCGTCGGTATGCGCGGCCGAGACGAACCACGCCTCGAACGGTGACGGCGGGATCAGCACGCCCCGCCGCAGCATGGCATGAAAGAACCGGGCGAATGCGCCCGCATCGGCCTGCTGGACCTGCGCAAAGTTGGTTGGGTCTGAGCCGGAAAAGAAGACAGTCAGCATCGAGGCCTCACGCACCACGCAGGCGCGGACGCCAGCCGCTGCCGAGGCGTCGGCCAGCCCCCCGGCCAGAGTAGACGCGGTTCGATCAAGCGACTCATGGATCTTCCCATCGCTAAGACGCCGCAGGGTCGCCATCCCCGCGCTCACGGCAACGGGATTGCCCGCCAGCGTCCCGGCCTGGTAAACGGGGCCGGTCGGGGCCAACAAGTGCATGATGTCGGCGCGGCCGCCGTAGGCACCGATCGGCAGGCCGCCGCCGATGATCTTGCCCAAACAGGTCAGGTCGGGCCGCACGCGGAACTTGCCCTGCGCCCCGCTCATGCCGAGACGGAATCCGGTAATCACCTCGTCGAAGATGAGCACCGCGCCGTTTTGCTCCGTCAGGACCC
>JBIOXT010000241.1:0-4693 GCA_044869795.1 bacterium
TCGGGAGCGGGCGGACCCGCAGCCGGATGCGGCGCGCATCGAACGGTTGACGCGTGATCTCGGTTCCCTACGCGCATTCGAAAAGGCCATCAATATTCTGCTGGAGCGGCTCGACGAGATTCCCGAGCGCGGTGCCATCGCGCTGTTGATGAACCGGCTGATCCGGGCGTTGCTGTCGATGGCGGCGCTGCCCGAACAGGAGCGGTTGGTGACGCGCGCGCTGGCACAAGTCGCGCGTCAGGTCGTGGCGGATGAGGAGGTCTCGCTGGACACGTTCGCGTCGCTGGTCGAAGACCTGTTGAGCCAGCAGCGCGTGCCCGCCAGCGGGATCTATCGCACGGGGCGCGTCATGATTGCCGGTCTGACCCCCGCCGTCGGCCTTTCATTCAAGCGCGTGTTCATTCCGGGCCTCGTGGAGCGGCTGTTTCCGCCCCCCGCCCGGCAGGATCCGATCTTGCTGGACAGGGAGCGCGACATCCTCGCTCGACAGTTCGGCGCCTCACTAATGACGCGTGACCGGAAGGCGGCGGAGGAGCAATTTCTGTTCAGCCAGGCGACCGGCGCGGCCGAGGACGCGCTCGTGTTGTCTTATCCGCGGCTGGATGGCGCCACGGGACACATCCGCGTGCCGTCTCACTTCGTGCTGCGCGTTGCCGAAACGCTGCATCAGCGCCCGATGGACTATCAGGATCTCGAGAAAGGTGTCGAACGCATCGCGCTCGGCCGGCTCGATCCCGGACCGTCGCAGCTGACCGCGGGGGAGTGGGATCTCGCCCTTGTGGCCCGGGCCCTTGGGGATCGCACGCCCGCGGCGCTGCTCGCGCTGCCCGGGCTGCCGGCGGTGATCAGGGGGGCTGAGACAGAGGCCAGCCGGTGGGGGGCGCCGCGGTTGACCGAGTACGACGGCATGCTCGACGCGGACGTGAGGATGCCGGCGACACTCTCAGCGACGCAGTTGGAGACCTACGGCACCTGCCCGTTTCGTTTCTTCGGCGAACGCATTCTGGAGGTCCGCCAGATCGATGAGCCGGAGTCTGTGGAAACGCTCACGCCGCTGGACCGCGGCTACATCGTCCACCAGATCCTCGAACGGTTCATGTCGGAGCTCGTCGCGAACGGGCTCGTCCCGCTGGATCCGGACCATCGCGACGAGTACCAGGAACGCCTGCGCGTCGTCACCGATCGCGTGTTCTGGGAGTTTGGGCAAAGCGGCGCGCTTGGCTATCCGTTCATGTGGAAGGTCGAGCAACACCGGATCCGCACCGATGTCGAAGCCTTCCTCACCCACGAACTGGCCGATGGGGAAGGCTACGTCCCGCGGTTCTTCGAGGCGCGGTTTGGCCCCTCGGCTACCTGGAAGACGCCGCCGGCCGGATCGACGGCCGAGCCGCTGGAACTGCCGGTCGGAGAGCAGCCCCTGCGCTTCACCGGATACGTGGACCGGATCGATCTGCATCCTGAAGGCCACGCCCGCGTGATCGATTACAAGTCGGGCCTGATCTACGGCGACAAAGAGAACGAGTTTCGCGGCGGGCAGGGGCTGCAGCTGCCCCTGTACATCCTGGCGACGGACAAGATGCTCGCCGACAACGGCATCACCGCGTCCACCGCCGAGGCGATGTACTACTACATCACCGCGAAAGGCGGGTTCCGCAAGATCAGGTTCTATCGCGACGCGCTGTTCGAGCGGATGGGAGACTTCAGCACGATCCTGTCCACGATGGTCGGCGGCATCGCCTCGGGGGTGTTCCCCCAGAATCCCGGCCCGAACAACAAGAACTGCGGCTACTGTCCGTTCGTTCCGGTCTGCGGCCACGCGCGCGGGCGCCTGGCGGACCGGAAGCGCGGGGATCCGGAAATCGAAGACCTTCGGGCGATGTGGGAGATCAAGTGACTACCGGAAACGGGAAACGGGAAACCGGAAACGGACAACTTCCTGATGAGGCCGCGAGGGAGCGAGTTCGCTCCGAACTGGACGTCAACTTCCTGGTCGAGGCGGGGGCGGGGACCGGGAAGACGCGCCTGCTGGTCGATCGCGTGTTGACCCTCATCACGACCGGGAAGGCTCGCCTGCGGAACGTCGTCGCGATCACGTTCACCGAGAAAGCGGCGGCCGAACTGCGGGTGCAGATCCGGCAGCGGATCGAAGCCGAGCTGCGCACGGCGGCAGGCGACGCGCACGAGCGGCTGCGGACGGCCCTCGCCGACCTCGAAATCGCCCCGATCTCCACGATCCACGCCTTTGCCGCCGATCTGCTGCATGAGCGGCCGGTGGAAGCGGGCGTCGATCCGTCGTTTGCGGTGATCGACGAACTGCAGGCCTCACTCTTTCGCACCGAGGCGTGGGACCGCTGGCTGGAGCGGCAGAAAGACGAAGCGCGCGAGCCGCTGCGCGACGCGATCGAATACGGCGTTCGATTGGACCAACTCCGCGCCGTCGGGGACTCGCTGCTGCGCTATCGGGACATCTTCATGCAGACCGCGCTGCCGTTGGGCCGTACGCGGGGCGTGCTGCCGGCGTCCGGGATGATGATCGAACTCGATCGGGGACCGAAGCCGCAGGACCCGGTGGACTGGCTGCAGGCCAAGGCCGAACCGTTCATCCGCTGGTGCATCGGACGGATCGCGCCCGACTGCAAGAACCGCGCCGACAAGGCCGTGCGTGATCTCGAGGCGCTGGGCCGCACCCTGGACCTCTTCTCGCGGCTGGCGCCCGAGGAGGTCCGGCGCAGCATCCTCGCCGAGGCGCTGAAGCTGAAGATCGACGGCATCGGCTCGAACTGGCGCACCGGCGTCCTGTCCAAGATCAAGGACGGCCTGGTGGACCTGCGCGATGAGGTCGAGGGGATGCAGCGGGCGTTCGGGCACTGGGTCGCCCTCGGCGCCGTCAACTGGCTGGGTGGCTACGTCGAGGAATACCAGCGGCTGAAGGCGCGCGAGGGGATGCTCGACTTCGATGATCTGCTGCTGACGACGCGCAACTTGCTGCGCGACAACCGCGAGGCGCGGCGGGACTTCCAGGAACGGTTCGACGCCATCCTCGTCGACGAGTTCCAGGACACCGACCCGCTGCAGGCGGAGATCATCTTCTTCCTGGCCGAATCAAAGCCGCTCGCCGAGCGGTGGACCGACGTGCGCCTGGCGCCAGGGAAGCTGTTCATCGTCGGTGATCCCAAGCAATCGATCTACGCGTTCCGCCGTGCCGACATCGAGACGTACGAACTCGCCAAGCAGATCCTCAGCCGCTCGGGCGAAGTGCAGTTCATCACCGCCAATTTCCGGTCGGTGAGCGAGATCCTCGACGCGGTCAACAGGACGTTTGCTGGGCAGATGACCGCGCCGCCGGATGGGATGTACCAGCCGGACTACATCCCGCTGCAGCCATCGACGCGGACGCAGCCGGCTGATGCGCCGCCGCTCGTCTTTCTCTATCCTGATCCGAACGTGAGGGAGCAAAAAGGGGTCGCCGCGGCGCGGACGCGGGAAGCGGAAACGCTGGCCGCGTACCTCCGCCACCAGATCGATCAGGGGATCTGGAAGTTCGGCGATGTGGCGATGCTGTTCCGCGGGATGACCGACGTGCCGATCTATGAGGAAGCCCTCAAGCGCTACGACGTGCCCTACCGCGTCACCAGCAGCCGGACGTTTTACAAGCGTGAAGAGGTCGGGTGGCTCCTCAACGTCCTGCACGCGATCGAGCATCCCACTGATCCGGTCGCGGTGTGGGGAGCGCTGCGGTCGCCGCTGTTCGGGTGCTCGGATCGAAAGGTGTATGAGTTCGTGGCTGCGGGCGGCGTGCTTGATTACCGCGAAGGCGCAAGCGAGCAAGCGAGCAAGCGAGCAAGCGCGGTGCCGGACAGCGTTGTGGCTGCCTATGCCATCCTCAATGTACTGCACGCCAACCGGAACTTGTGGAGCGTCCCGCGGATGGTGGAAGAGGTGCTGGTCCGTACCAACGCGCTGCCCATCTTCCTGCTGACGCCGCAGGGTGAGCAGCGCGTCGCGAACCTGACCAAGGTCGTGACGCTGGCCCGTGCTTTGGAAGAGAGCGGGCTGCTGACATTCCGCGCGTTCGTACACTGGCTGCGCGACATGGAAGAGCAGGCGGTGGATGAGGCGGAGTCGCCGACGGTGGAGGAAGGCGACGATGTCGTGCGGATCATGTCCATCCACGCCGCGAAGGGGCTGGAATTCCCGGTCGTGGTGATCCCGGATCTCGGGCGCAGGCCCGGGGGCCAGATCGAGCACTTGCTGCTGCAGCGGGTCAAGGGCGAATCGGCGGTCTACGTCGGAAAGGTCGCCGGCGCCTGGCCGATCCAGGCAGCGAACTATGAGCGGTTGAAGGTGGAAAACTCTGTGCGCGACGCCGCCGAGCAGCTTCGGGTCTTGTACGTAGCGATGACGCGGGCCAAGAAGGCCATCGTGCTGCCGCAGTGGCCCGACCGCCCGGCGCGCTCGATGATGACCGATCTGGCGCACATCCTTCCCATCCAGCCGAAGGTCGGTGAGATGCACAAGGGCTGGCTGATGGTCGACGGCGCGGCGGTACCGAAAATCGCCGAGGAACCGGCCCCGGTCCGGTTGAGACTCAGCGAGGCGCCGACGCCTGAGGGTGCTCAGCTGGCCGGCGAGCGCACTGTATGGCTCGACGCCCGCGAGGCCGCACTGGCAACCTCGGGGACGCCGGACCGTG
>JBIOXT010000242.1:0-2995 GCA_044869795.1 bacterium
GCAAGGGTTTTGGCGGTCTTGTTGGGGGTGGGGGTCCGCAGCGGCGCGGAGACGCTGGGCGACGGGGACGGCGAACCGGCGCCGGACGAGACGGCGCTGGGGGTCGCGGTGACTCCCGCGGCGAGCGGTCGGTCGTCCGTCATCGACTCCCGGATCGCCTGCAGCGTCATCTTCCTGATCTTTGCCCAGTCGGCGTTGCCCGGCCAGATCTCCGGCGGCACGAACTGCGTGCTGGTGATCTTGGCGCCCTTCACCTTCAGGCCGAGGTTGACAAGATGCTCCAGCAGCGGCTGGGGGATGTCGGTGCGGAACATCCGCTTGGCCGCCTTGACGATCTTGGTGAAGTTGGCCAGCACGGTGGCCGGGCTGGCCTGCTGGGTGAGCGCCGCGATCACGCAGCGCTGGCGGGCCATGCGGGAGAAGTCGTCACTGTTCACGCGTGAGCGCCCGTACCAGAGCACCTGCTCGCCGGTCAGCCTGCGGTAACCGGCCTTGATCGTGCCCGCGGTGCCGAAGTGGCCGCCGTACTTGACGTCCTGCTGGACCCGGATCTTGAGGCCGCCGATGGCGTCGATGAGCGCGGCGAAGCCGAACATGTCGACCATCGCGTAGTAGTCGATGTGCAGCCCGAGGGTGTGGCCGATCGCGTCCTTCAACGCCTGCGGTCCCTTGCCCTTGCCGCCCGCGACGCCCGGATTCTCCTCGGCGAACTCCCAGACCTCGTTGAGCAGGCCGCCGTTGGGCAGCTCCCGGCGGAAGCCGTTCGGGAACTGCTTGGCCAGCGGGCTGCTCGGCGGGAAACGGACGTGCTGCAGGTTGCGCGGAAGGCTGTACAGGACGGTGTTGCCGGTGGCGATGTTGACGCTGGCCACGGTCATGCTGTCGGTGCGGACGCCGGTCCTGTTGCCCGCCGCGTCGCCACCGATGAGCAGGAAGTTCACCCGCTTGCGCCCGGCCCACGGGTCCTCCGCCTTGACCGGTTTGGCGGTCGCGCCCGCGTCACTCGGGAAGGCTCCGAGGAAGTCCTTCGTGGCGCTCACGGTGCTCGCGGTCAGCGCGAAGGGCGCCATGACGGACACGCAGAGCACGCCGACGACGATGCCGGACACGATCTGGCCGGACTGGGGAAGCCGGTTGGGGCTGAGCACCATGTAGGAGAACAGCACCAGCATGAACCAGGCGAGCGCGCCCACGGCGGCGGCGATCAACAGCGTGTTCAGCGTGCTGCCCCGCAACGCGGCGCCGGCGTTCCCGAGGAACTGCAGGCCGTAGATCACCGCGCCGGCCAGGGCCGCGCCGAAGACGGCCAGCAGGATGAAGCCCGTGCGGCGCTTCCCGGCACGCAGATGGGCGGCGCCGGGAACGACGGCCGACAGAACGGTCCAGCCGATGAGCGAGACGGTCGTCAGCGGCTTGGCGTAGCGGGGGCCGGGGCGGGACGGGCGCGCGGTCCGCGTCTCGGGGCGTGCTCGACGGCTGCCGGCTTCGTCCACGGCTCCCCCACGGCGCATGGCTGACCGCTCCCGTCTCGTCGGCAAAACCCCGGTATCCGAAGTTGCATGGTTTGACCAGGGAGTGTAGCCCTGATATCTGGACAAGACTGACACAAGGCAAATAACACGTCATGACCGGAGGGTCTGTTCGATCACTGCACGCTGGAGGCGCCGAGCGCCCACGTGTTGCACTGGTAGGCGAGCGGGCGCGCGTATCCCTGCCGGAACCAGGCGTAATTGCTCTTGGTGCTGCCGTGGTCACGCCGGCCGCCCGGAGCGTCGCCCAGTTGTCCGTACGCCGACAGGAGCGTGTCGCGGCGGGCCGCGGTGATGGGGTAGGAGGCCGCCACCGAGCGCATGAACATGCCGCCGAAGCAGGTCGCCTGGAGTTCGTGCCGCCGGCTGAGGGTCAGCCGCGCGCTCTGCGAGGCGGAGTCGAGCGTCCGCCGCCACGCGCCAAGATCCGCCCCCTTTTCCGAATATTGGGCAAAACAATACTGTTTTAACACCCGTCACGGATGTAGCGGTGGTCGGGTACAGTCGGTAATCAGTCGAGGTGATCTCTGCGATGTTCCGGAATCGCCGGGCTCGTCTGCCCTAGCGTTTTTCGCATGAACCTGCAACAGCTCCGTTACGTTGTCGCGACCGCGGAGCATCGCACAATGACCGACGCCGCCAGATCGCTCTACATCGCTCAGCCTGCGCTTTCCCGAGCGATCCGCGATCTGGAGCGCGAGCTCGGGATGACCCTTTTCGCCCGTTCGGGCCGAGGGGTCGTCGTGACCGCGCAGGGACGGCGCGTCGTCAAGCTCGCCCGCGAGGCGCTCGACGCCGTCCACGAGATCGAGGCTCTGGCGACCCACACGCACGCGGCCGGAACCGAGCTGCGCATCGCCTCGACCCCCAGCCTGGAACCCGGCCTCGCGGGACGCCTGCTGCCCGCCTACGTGGCCGAGCATCCGGGGATCCGCGTGCACATCGTGCGGTGCGACGGACGGGACGGCGTGGTCAGCGCCGTCCGCGAGCAGCGTGCCGACCTCGGCCTGACCGATCTCCCGGTGCCGACGGACCTCGTCAGCCACCCCCTCGAACGGCAGGAGATCGTGCTGATCTCACCCCGCGGCGCCGACCTCCCCGATCCCGTCCCCCTGGCCAGGCTGAACGGCATGCGGCTCGTGCTGCCCGCGCCGGGAAACCCGCGCCGCAGGGAGTTCGACCAGATCTTCGCGACGTACGGCGTCCGCCCCATCCCGGCGATCGAGTCGGATGAGCGGGGCGGCTGGCTGCCCGCCGTGCGCGAGGGCAGGGCCTCCCTGCTGTGGTACCGGGGCATGGCCGAGCAGGCGACCCGTTCCGGCCTGGTGGTCCGCTCCCTCGACCCCTCGCTCAAGAAGATCATCGCGGTGGTCCACGCCCGGCGGCGGCTGCCGTCCATGGCCCAGGACTTCCTCACGCTGGCCGAAGGCGGCTCCGCCGCGTAGCGTTTTTGGAGCGTTCCAATG
>JBIOXT010000243.1:0-6719 GCA_044869795.1 bacterium
ACTTCCATCAGCCAAAGTGCGTTCCTCCCCTAACCGCGCAACTGCCACCGCGACCTCTGCGGCAAGCCGCGCGTTCGATCGCAGCAGGGCGACGTTCGCGCGGAGCGCAGCGCCTTCGGTAATGGCGGCCAGCCTGGCCAGTAGGAACGGGGTGAGCTCCGCACCCACCGTCCCCGCCGCTTCGGCGTCGCGCTGCGCCTGCTCGACGGCCCGCACCACCTGCGTGCGGTCCAGTGCCGCGGGCGCGGGAATGGGGTTGGCGATGATGAGGGCCGTGCGCTGACCGAGCGTGCGCTTGGCGGCAAGGACCTCCGCGGCCTCCCGCGCCGAGCCCACGCGCACCGGCACCGAAGAGCCGCTGTCGGGCGCGTAGAAGAACGGGAACCGGTCGGTGCGGAACCCCACGATCGTCACGCCCGCCGTCTCCAGAAATTCCAGCGTCTTGGGAATGTCGCAGATTGCCTTCGCCCCGGCGCAGACCACCGCGATGGGGTGCGCCGACAACGCGGTGAGATCCCCCGACACGTCCCAGGTCCGCTCCGCCCCCAGGTGGACCCCGCCGATGCCGCCGGTGGCAACGACCGGCACGCCGATGAGATCGGCAATCGCGAGCGTGGCGGACACCGTCGTTCCCCCGGTCTGCCGTTGGGCCGCCGCGGTCGCGAGATCGCGCTCGGCGACCTTGGCGACACCGCCGGCGCCCAGGCGGCCGAGGTCGTCAGACGACGCACCGACGACGATGCGGCCGTCGATCACCGCCGCGGTCGCCGCGAGTGCGCCCTCCTCCGCCGCGTCAGCGGTCATATCCGCGGCAGCCTGCAGGGCGAGCTCGGCGGGCAGACCGTGCGAAACGACGGCCGACTCCAGCAGGACGACGGGCCGTCTCGCGGCCAATGCCCGGGCAACGTCAGGCGCCATATCCACCACGCCGCTCCACTCACGCATACGTCCGCAGCGCCGCGAGGCTGAGCTCGGGATGGGTCGCACCCTGCATCGTCAGCGTCATCGACCCCGCGGCACGTGCCAGATACGCCACGTCGCGCGCTGTCAGCCCCGTCACCGTGCCGAAGACTGCCGCGGCCGCCACCGCATCACCCGCTCCGGTCGCGTCGACGACCGCGACGGGAAGCGCGTCGAGCCACAGCGTGTCCTCGCCGGCAAGACCGATGCCGCGCGCGCCCATCGAGACGACGACGGTCGCACCGGTCCGGTCCCGGACCGAGCGGGCTGCATCCAACGCGTCGCGCGCCGACGCGATCGGCCGGGCGCCGAGGACTTCGAGCTCGGCGGCGCTGGCGACGATCAACGACGCGTGGTGCAAGAACTCGGCCATGCGCGCGGCCTTGGCCGGCGACGTCGGAAGCAGGCAGAGGGGCGTGGACGCCGCAGCCGCGATCACCGCGGCGAGGGTCCGCGGGTGGAGGTTGGCGTCGGCGACGACCATGTCCGCGCGGGCCGTAGACTCCGCGGCGGACGCGACGTCAGACGGGGACAGGGCTTCGGCGGCGGCCATGTCGGAAAGGGCCAGCACGTCGGGATGGATCCCGGCGAGGGCGACGTAGACGTTCGACCGCGCCGCCACACGCACGATCCGCGCGAGATCGACGCCCGCGCGTGCCGTCTCGGCGAGCAGCCAGTCCCCGGCGGCGTCTTCGCCGATCGCGGCCACCAACGTCGTGGTCGCGCCCAGCCTGGCCAGGTCGGCCGCGACGTTGCGCCCTGCCCCGCCGGCGCCCACGTACACCGTGCCCGGGTTGGACACGCCCGGCTGGAACGGACCGTTTGGGCGGGCGATCACGTCCAGATTGGCACCGCCGAAGACGACGACCGTCGGTGGTTTCACTCCTCCTCCTTGGCATAGGGCACCCCGTCGGCGGCCGGCGGGCGGGCGCGCCGGACGAAACCGGCGAGGACGAGGATCGAGACGATGTACGGCAGCGCGCTGATGAACTGGTAGGGTACGGGCAGGCGGACGACGCGGAGGCTCAATGCATCGAAGTAGCCGAAGAGCGCCGACGCGCCGAGCGCCCCGATCGGCCACCAGTTCCCGAAGATCATCGCCGCCAGCGCGATGAACCCGCGCCCCTGCGTCATGCCTTCGAAGTACAGGTGGGCCTGCTCGATGGACAGATACGCGCCCGCCATCCCCGCCAGGGCGCCGCTCAGCAGCACGCCCGCGTACCGCATCCGGTAGACATGGATCCCCAGCGTGTCGGCGGCCAGCGGGTATTCGCCGACCGCCCGCAGGCGCAGGCCGAACCGCGTGCGCAGCAGCACCCACTGGCTGCCGATGACGAGCACCAGCGTCGCGAGGATCATCGGCGAGATGCCGGTGACGATCGGGACGAGGGCCGGGATCTCCTTCAGCCCCGGGATGTCGATCGGCGTGAACCCACGCACGCCCGGCGACTGGGTGGCGACGTGGAAGAACAGGATGTTCAGGAACCGGGCCAGGCCCACGGCCAGCAGGTTCAGGGCCACGCCGCTGATGATCTGATCGACGCGGAAGGTGACGGTGACCAGCGCGTGGATGAGGGCGAACAGCAGGCCCGCAGCCATCGCGGCCAGGACGCCGGCCAGCGGCGCGAGATCGGGCACCGCCGCGGCCAGCGTGGGGAACCGCTCCGCGAAGACGTAGTTGCCCACGGCCCCAAAGAACGTGCCCATGATCATCATGCCTTCCAGGCCGATGTTGACGACGCCGCCGCGCTCGGAGTACACCGCGCCCAGGGCCGCCAGCAGGATCGGCATGGTCACGCGGATCGCCGACGCGAGCAGTGCGACGCTGAAGAGGGAACCGATTATCTCCATCTGTTCATCGTCCGGGCTCCGCCGCCGGCGCCGCCGAAACGGCGGGGCGCTGCGCTTCGCGTTTGCGCTGCGCGCGGATGTAGCGGTTGAGCAGCTCGTAGGCCACGACGATGGCGAGGATGATCAGGGCCTGCAGGATGACGATGACCTCCTTGGGCACCTCGGCGAAGAACTGCACGCCCTGCGCGCCGCGGTCGAGAAATCCGAACAGCAGGGCGGCGAGGATCACCCCCAACGGGTTGTTCTTGGCCAGCAGGGCGACGGAAATCCCGAGGAAGCCCAGACCTTTGGGGAAGTCGATGTCCAGGTAGCCGAAAAAGCCCTGCACGTCGTTCAAACCGACCAGCCCCGCGATCGCGCCACTGAGCATGAACATCAGGAACTGGGTGCGCGCGTTGGGGATGCCCGCGGCCTCGGCCGCGTCGGGGTTGAAGGCGACCGCGCGGACCTCGTACCCGTAGCGGGTCCGGCTGAGCAGCAGCGCCAGGACGACGCAGAGCAGGATGCCCAGCGGCAGCAGCCAGTTCAGCTTGCTGAGGTCGCCCCCGTCGAGCCCCAGCCTCAGCAGCAGCGGCTCCAGCGACGGCATCCGCGCCGACGGCAGAAAGTCCGGCGTGCGCACCCGCGGGGTGCCCGCCTGCGCCGGATCCCGGAACACGTCGGCGATCAGGTACAAAATGACCGCCCCGGCGATGTAGTTCATCATGATCGTCGTGATCACTTCGTGGGCGCCGCGCTTGAGCTTCAGGGCGATCGGGATAAAGGCCCACGCCATCCCACCGATCATCGCGGCGAGCACCGTCAGGGGCAGGTGGATGACGGCCGGCAGGTGATGGAACGTAAACCCGACGTACGCCGCGCAGAAGGCGCCGATGTAGTACTGCCCTTCCACGCCGATGTTCCACAGCGCCGCGCGGAAGGACATCGCCACGGCGAGCCCGGCAAAGATCAGGGGCGTGGCCTTGAAGAGGATCGAAATCAGGCTGTCCTGCCGGCCCAGCGCAAACCGCGCCATGATCGCGTACACGTCCAGCGGGTTGCGGCCGATGGCCAGGATGATGACCGACGCGATGAGCGCCCCGAACAGAATCGCCAGGACGGGGGTGATGATCTGCAGCGCGATCAGCCGCGTCCTCACGGCGCGCCGACGGCGGCCTGACGTTTCGTGCCGGTCATGTACAGGCCGAGCTCCTCGGGCGTCGCCTCACCCCGCTGAAACTCGGCGACCAGCTCTCCGCCGTACATCACGCCGATGCGGTCGGCCAGCGACAGCACCTCTTCCAGGTTGGCCGACACGAGCAGGACCGCCATGCCGCCGACTTTGGCGGCGAGCAGCTGGCGCTCGACGAACTCCGTGGCCCCGATGTCCAGCCCGCGGGTGGGCTGCGCGGCGACCAGCACGGTGGGCGCGAAGCTGAACTCGCGGGCCACGATGACCTTCTGCTGGTTGCCGCCGGACAGCGCCAGCACGGGAAGGTCGATGCCCGAGACGCGGATGTCGAACTCCCGCACCCGTTCCTCGGTGAACTCCTTGGCCTCGCGCTGGTTCTGGATGATCCCCTCGGTGAACTCCGGCCGGTCGTGGTGGCCGAGGATGACGTTCTCCCACACGGCCATCGGCAGCACCAGACCGCGGCGGTGCCGGTCTTCGGGAATGTGCGCCACGCCGAGCAGGCGGATCGCGCGGGCCGTGGCGTGGGTGACATCGCGGCCGTCGATCATCAACCGACCTGCCGTCGTCGGCCGCAGGCCCACCAGAGCTTCGACGAGCTCCGTCTGCCCGTTGCCCTCGACGCCGGCGATCCCGTAGATTTCCCCGGCATGGACCGCCAGCGACACCGACCGCACCGCGTCCTTGGCGCCCCGGCCGGCCACGGAGAGGTTGACCGCTTCCAGGCGCACGGGGCCCCGCGGCACCTCGGGGTGGTCGAGCTGCAGCAGGACCGGGCGGCCGACCATCATCTCGGCCAGCTGGGACGTGGTGGTCCCGGCGGTGTCGACGGTGCCGATGACCCGGCCCCGGCGCAGCACGGTGATCCGGTCGGAAATCTCCAGCACCTCATCGAGCATGTGGCTGATGAAGATGATCGTCTTGCCCTGTTCGCGCAGGCGCCGCAGGTTGTTGAACAGTTCGTCGACTTCCTGGGGGACGAGGACCGCGGTCGGCTCGTCGAGGATCAGGAGTTCCGCCCCGCGGTAGAGGACCTTGATGATCTCCACGCGCTGCTGCTCCCCGACGCTCAGCGTGCTGACCTCGGCCGTGGGATCGAGCGCGAACCCGTACTGCTTGCACAGCGCGGCGACCTGCGCCTGCGCCTCGCGCATCCGCAGCCGGCCGAACGACCGCACCGGTTCGCTGCCCAAGATGACGTTCTCGGCGACCGAGAAGCGCGGGATGAGCATGAAGTGCTGATGCACCATCCCGATCCCCAGCGCCAGGGCCCTCGACGGGCCGTCGATGACCACGGGCTGGCCGCGGACGCGGATCGACCCCTCGTCGGGCTGGTAGAGCCCGTAGAGGATCCGCATCAGGGTGGATTTTCCGGCCCCGTTTTCTCCGACGATGGCGTGAATCTCGCCGGTGCGGACGGCCAGGTCGATGGCGCTGTTGGCGACGATGCCGGGGAACCGCTTGGTGATGCCGGCCAACTCGATGAAGTACTCGCTCATCGCGCTTCCTAGTTCGGGTCGCTTCCTGCGCAGGCCTGCCGCCCCCAAACGCAACGGGGGCCGCTGGCGCGACCCCCGTTGGGTCCTACGTGGGACCGGCTCCCCTTACCGTTTGTACTTCGCCAGAAATGCGGCCAGTTGCTTCTTGTCTTCGGGCACGACGATCTTGCCCGCAATGATATCTTTGCGCAGAGCCTCCAGCCGCGGAATGATGTCGGCAATCATCGAGCGGTTGTACTTGTTCACCGCGTAGCCGACGCCATTCTCCTTGAGGCCGAAGGTCCGGATGCCCGCTTTGAACTGCCCGTTGATGGCGGACCTGATCGTCTCGAAGACGGCCACGTCCACGCGCTTCTGCATGCTGGTCAGGATCTGCGCGCGCTGGTCGGGCTTGACGGTCAGGGACTGGTCGGCGTCGACACCGATCGCCAGCCGCCGCTTGACGACGGCCGCCTCGAACACGCCGATGCCGGTGCCGCCCGACGCGTGGTAGATGATGTCGGCGCCGCGGTCATACTCGGCCAGGGCCAACTCCTTCCCCTTCACCGGGTCGCGGAACGCTTCGCCGGTGGTCCCCGCGTACTCGGAGTACACGGTGACCTTGGCGTTGACGTACTTCGCACCGGCGATGTAGCCGACCTCGAACTTCTCGATCAGCGGGATCTTCATCCCACCGACGAAGCCGATCTTGTTGACTTTGGTCTTCAGGCCGGCGGCGGCTCCGACGAGAAACGATCCCTCGTTCTCCTTGAACAGGAGACTGACGACGTTGGGTTGGTCGGGGATAAACCCGTCCACGATCGCAAATTTCACTTTCGGGAACGCCTTGGCGACCCGCGTAATGCTGTCGGTGAACAGGAAGCCGACCCCGATGATCAGATCGAACTTCTCGCCCGCAAGCAGGCGGAGGAGCTCTTCCCGGTTTTCTCCCCCGGCGGTCGGCTCCAGATCCCGTGTCTGGATCCGCATCCCAAACACTTTCGCGGCCTTGTCCAGCCCGGCGGCGGCCAGGTCATTGAACGACAGATCGCCGCGCCCGCCGACGTCGTAGACGACGCCGACCTTGTACTTCGTCTGTGCTTGGACGCTGGCGTTGGGGATCGCCCACAGAACCGTGGCGATCAGCGCCATCGCGAGCGCAGCCAAGCGCACACCTCGCTTCTTCATCCGCTCACACCTCCCGGCAATTGGCCTTTCTCCCGTGGTCCGGGTGGCCATTTCGTTCCGAGGGTGGGAAC
>JBIOXT010000244.1:0-3400 GCA_044869795.1 bacterium
CGCTGGCCGGATCAGCGCTCGCCGAGTCTCGATGAGCACGGCCCGATGAACGTACTCCACGTGATCAACACGGCCGAGACCGGGGGCGGGGGAACCCACATCCTGCAGTTGACCGCCGGCCTGCGGCGTCACGGCATCACCACTGCGGTGATCGTCGGCACTGATGGCCCGCTTGTGTCACAGCTCCGGTCAGGTGGCATCCCCGTGACGGTGATCGGCCGGATGGGACCGCTCGCCGTGCGGACGCTGGCCGCGCAGTTCCGCGCGCACCGGCCGGCGATACTGCACCTGCACGGCAGCCGGTCCGGATTCTTAGGGGTCCTGGCGGCGAAGGCGGCCGGCATCCGCCCGATCATTTACACGGCGCACGCCTTTGCGTTCCATCGGCGGCTGCCTCGGGTGCTGCGCTGGCTTGCCGCGCGCGCCGAGGCCGTCACGGCCGCCGCCGCCGATCGGATGATCTGCCTCAGCGTCTTCGACAAGGACTCGGCAGCGGCCAAAGGGATTTCGGTCTCACGCACCACAGTCGTTCCCAACGGCATCGACCCTCAGCCGTTCCAGGGTGCGCCGGATCGCCGCGCGGAGTTCGGCTTTGTCCGGTCGGCACCGGTGGCGGGTATGGTCGCCCGGCTTGTCCCTCAGAAAGATCCGCTCACATTTGTGCGCATGGCGCGGTTGGTCGTTGATCGCGTTCCACACTCGCGCTTTCTGCTCATCGGCGACGGGCCGCTGCGGTCAATGGTGACGAACGCCGTTCGAGACCTGGGGTTGGACGACTACATCAGAATCACGGGATCGCGCTCCGACATCCCCGAACTGTTGGCGACGATGGATATCTTCGTGCTGACCTCGGAGTGGGAGGGCATGCCGATCGTCGTGTTGGAGGCGATGGCATCGGGCAAGCCTGTCGTGGCGTCTCTCGCCGTCCCGGCATTGCTGGAAATGCTTCCAGACGAACAGGATGATCTCATGGTGACACCTGCAGAACCCCGCCGGTATGCCGACGCGGTGGTGCGGCTGTTCGACAACCCCGCCAGGCGGGAGGAGATCGGCCGAATCGCCCGTGAGCGGGTCGCGCGGTATTTTACGGTCGACGGTATGGTGGATGCTACTGTACAGGTGTATCGAGATGCCGCGGCCATCCGCCCCGGAGCGGGGTAGAAGCGGAATGCCGCGGGCACACGACTGGAAGGGGCGGTAGGGGATGCTGGCGGAGGGACGGCGGAGACAACTTCGGGCGCTGGTCAGCGCGGGTGGAGACGCCGCGGCGATCGCGGTGGCCTTCACGCTGGCCTACTACCTGCGCTTCTACTGGGAAGTGGTCCCCGCCGCCGACTCGCCGCCGGCGGAACCGTACTTTGCGGTCATCCCACCGACCATCGCGCTGTGGCTGGCGCTGTTCGCCGCCTATGGGCTGTACCGGGAACGGCGAGAGAGTTTCCTCGACGAGGCGCTGCGCGCCGGCAGCGCGGTGTCGGTGGGCATGATGATCCTGCTCGCCGGATCGTTCTTCTACCGACCGTTTTCCTTTTCCCGTTTGTGGATCCTCTTCGCGTGGGCCGGCAGCGCGGTCCTGGTTCTGCTCTGGCGTGGGGCGCTGCGCGGCATCTACGGCGCGCTGCGGGCGCAGGGGATCGACGTCCGCAGGGTCCTCATCGTCGGTGCGGGGCCGGAAGGGCGGATGCTGGCGGAGACGCTGCGCGCCCATCCCGACCTCGGGCTGCGGCCGGTGGCCTTCCTGGACGGTTCGGCGACTGAGACAGTCGGCGGCCTCCCGGTGGCCGGCACGCCGGAACAGGTGCTGCCGGTGGTGCGCCGTCTGGGCATCCACCGGGTCGTCGTCGCGCAGCCGTCGACCTTGCGCGACAGTTCCCTGCAGGTCGCAGCACTCTGTGAGGAAGCGGGGGTGCCGTTCGCGATCGTGCCCGATCTCTACACGCTGCTGGCAACCGGCGCCGACGTCGAAGTGGTCGGGCGCCTGCCCATGCTGACGCTGCGCGCCAACCCGCTGTCGGGGTGGGGCCAGCGCGTGAAGGACGCCCTCGATGTCGTGGGCGCCGCCGCCGGCATGATCGTGCTGGCGCCGCTGTTTGCGGTCATTGCGATCTTAATCAGGGCCGACACCCCCGGTCCGATCTTCTACCGCCATCCGCGTATCGGCAAAGGCGGCATGCCGTTCCCGGCCTGGAAGTTCCGCACGATGGTCCGCGATGCGGATCGGGCGCTGGCGGCCGATCCCGCGCTGCAGTCGCAATTCGAGGCGGCGTTCAAACTGGTCGATGACCCCCGCATCACGCGGGTGGGCCGCTGGCTGCGCCGCACGAGCCTGGATGAGCTGCCGCAGTTGTTCAACGTGCTGAAGGGCGAGATGAGCCTGGTCGGACCGCGTCCGATCGTCGAGGAAGAGCTGCGCAAATACGGGCCCTGGGAACGGCGCCTCCTCCGTGTGCGGCCCGGGATGACCGGGTTGTGGCAGGTGCTCCGCCACAGCGAGCCCGACTACGGGGAGCGGGTCAAGCTCGACATGTACTACATCGATCACTGGTCGGTGGGACTGGACCTCCGGATCCTCGCCCGCACCGTCGGCGCCGTGCTCAGCGGGCGCGGAGCGTACTGACTCGTTTCCATCCCTTGATGGAGCCTCGAGTTGCCCTCATCCATGATTGGCTGATCACCCTCGGCGGTGCGGACCGGGTCCTCCTGGCGCTCCACGAGATGGTTCCACAGGCGCCGATCTACACCGCGCTCTATGACCCGCGTCGTCTGCCGGCGCCGTTTGCGCACCTGCCGGTACGGACCAGCTGGCTGCAGCGCATTCCCGGTGCGGCCGCGCGGCACCGCGCGCTGGTGCCGTTGATGCCGCTGGCGTTCCGGTCGTTCGATCTGCTCGGCTACGACGTCGTGCTCAGCAGCAGCCATGCCTGCGCGCACGGCGTGCGCGTGCCGCCGGGGGCGGTCCACATCTGCTACTGCCATACGCCGATGCGGTACGCCTGGGACCTGCAGGGCGCCTACGAGGGCGCGCTGCCGTCGATGGCGCGGCCGGCGGCACGGTTGATCCTGGCCTGGCTGCGCTCGTGGGATCGCAGAGCCGCTCAGGACGTGGACTACTACGTCGCGAACTCCCGCCACGTGGCCGGCCGCATCCGGGCTCACTACGGCCGCGATGCCGCCGTGATCTACCCGCCGGTCGATACCGAGTTCTTTACACCGGAATCTTCCCAATCACCCAACGTGAGAGGTTCAGATCGGGTAGATCGTGGAGATTGGGTAGATCGGGAAGATTATTATCTCGTGGTCTCCCGCCTCGTGCCGTACAAACGCGTCGACATCGCCGTGCGCGCGTTTACGCAATTGGGGCTGCCGCTGGTGGTCGTCGGCGAAGGACCGCAGCGGCGCC
>JBIOXT010000245.1:0-3850 GCA_044869795.1 bacterium
GTGGGTCCTCGGTCGCGCCGGTCCGCCCGCGACAGGGTCACGCCGATGATTCGAGGTGGATCGATGAAGACAAGGAAAAATGGCGGACGAACACCGCCGCCGGCAACTGCCCTCGCGATTGGGGGGCTTCTCCTCTACCCATTTCGCACCGTGAAGTAACTAGAGCCGTCGTCCGTGAGCGACGTCATGGCATACGTGCCATGCGCGTCACTTAGTGTGAAGCCTAGCTAGAGTCAGCCAGCCGCGCATTCCCCATGGCTACCGCAGTATGGAGCCAGCCGGCCCTAGCGCGACAGTATCGGCTCTGGTAATGGCGACTGGCGAGGGCCGGCTTACCCCGCTTGCGCCACTCGTCGCGCGCCTGGTCCTTGGTCCCTGATTTTCGGGCGTTGACTTGGCCTCCTCTCAACACTAGCATTCCACTCGTTTCCGGCTCCGAGGGCGCTGTGTTACCGAATGAGGAGGCTCGTATGGCTCGCCCGAGAGCGTTCGGCCATCTCGTCACATTCGCGCTTCTAACGGCCTTCAGTGCTACCGGCGCGTTCCCCGCACAGGCGTACGACGCGGTCGCTCCCAGCGCGGTCGTCGATCTGACGCCCACCGTGTACACGAATCGAGTGCAGTGGTGGCCGGGTGGGCACGAACAGCCGATCATCGTGCCGTATCACAAGTGGGGACCGGATGGTCCCTGGGCCTCTGACCTGCTCATTGTCGACGAGAACACGGGCAACCAGGTGGACTGTCCCCCGCACATGGTCCCGCCCCCCGACAGCGGGCTGCCGAATGCCGGCTACTGGGGAACGCTGACCTGCGACAAGGTCCCGATTTGGCAGTGGCTCGGTGAGGTCGTCAAGATTGACGCGCGACCGATCCTCGACAAGGCGAAGAACGGTGAGAGTCCGATCATAACTAAGGAGATGGTGCAGGCCGCGGAGCGCGCCCACCGCCCACTCCAGCCGGGCGACGCCGTCCTCTACTGGAGCAGCTACGACGACAAGTACGACAAGCCGATGCCCGACGGCGCGCGGCTCATCGTCTCCCCGTTCGAGGGCAAGACGCCGGCCTGGCCCGCGCCCGACTTCGACGCCTCCGAGTACGTCGGCTCCAAGGGCGTGCGGGTCATGGGCATCGACAGCCCCAGCATGGGCGCGTTCGGACCGCCGCGCTACGTCAACAAGGGTCCGGAGTCGAGCTTCCAAAACCCGCTGGCCATCGAGAGCCACCTCGGCCACTTCAAGTTCGGCGCCGTCCACACCGAAGGGCTCATGGCGCTCGACCGTGTGCCGAACGGCTCGCTCTACATCACGCTGACCCCGAAGCACAAGGGATCCCCGACCGGCGAGTCGCGCTCGGTGGCCATCACGGACACCAAGCTCGCCGCCGAGCTACTGAAGGCGGTCCGTGCCCAACGCGTGGTCGACCTGTCGGTCATGCTGGCCCAGGAGCTGCCCGTCTGGTGGCCGGGCGCCGGCGTCGGCAACTACGTCTACCCGTATCGCGTGTTCTACACGAACACCTACACGGGCTGGATGGGCCCGTACAAGGTAAACAACCACCTCATGGACGCCCACACCGGCACCCACATGGACCCGCCCGCCCACTTCGGGCCGCCGCCAGGGTTCGACTTCGGCACGTACAACGCTTGGACGAAAGCCGTGCAGCAGAAGTACGAGGCCAAGTACGGCAAGATCAAGCCGACCGCCATGACATCCGACAAGGTGCCGCCGCACTACTGCATCGGGCCCGCGCGCGTCGTCGACGTCACGGCGCGAATCGGGACGACCCGGCGGGACAGCTGGCCCGCCTCGCCTGCCGTGCGCCTGGAAGACGTGCAGGCGCACGAGCGGATGTACGGGCCCATAAAGGCTGGCGAGGTCGTCCTGTTCAAGAGTGGGCACACCGACGCGCACTTCCGGGAGTTGCAGCGTGGCACCGAGGACCCGAACACGGCGGCGCCGCTAAACGGCCATGCCGAGGGTTGGCCGGCCCCCACGCCTGAGACCGTCAACTACATCCTCGACAAGGGCGTGAAGTGCATCGGCACCGACGCGCCGAGCATGGGCTCGGTCAATGGAGAGGAGGCGACGATGACCCACTGGGCCGCCGCCTCGCGCGAGGCCGTCTTCGTCGAGTTCCTCACTGGCGTCGGGGCCCTCCCGCCCACCGGTGGCTTCTTCGTCTTCCTTGCGCCGAAGTACGACAACAACCACGGGGGCCCTGGTCGTGCTCTCGGCATCCTGCCATGATTGCGGCGGCGAACGGGCGGATGGGCCGCGCGGAATCCAGTGACAGGCGCATGCCACGACATTCATGGTCGTGTCGACCCACTTCGTGTACTTCCAGCACTACGTGAAGGACGATCTCGTCGCCGTAGACACGTCACGTATCGCTGCGTCGGTTGTAACAGGTGTCGGATTTCTGGGTGGTGGCGCGATTCTTCGAACGGGCGTCAACGTGCAGGGGCTGACGACCGCGGCGGGGCTATGGCTTGCCGCAGCGATCGGTTATCTGCCGGCGCGGGAATGTATTCCATCAGCATCGCATCGACGCTGTTCGGAGTCATCGCACTGACAGTTTTGCGCCGCATCGAGCACAAGGAGGACAATGTCTTCCGCCGTCGCGTGACACTGGTTCTCGACGACTCTGCGCTCCAGCTCAGTACAATCGTGACGCTATTGAGTCAAAAAGGAATCATCGTCGCTCCAGCAGAGCATGAAAAGCAGATCGACGAGCAAAGGACGCAACTGGCGTTTCAAGCGCGCGTGCCTCGCACCGCTACCGACGACTTCGTTACGGTGCTTGAGTCTCAGCCAGGCGTCAGGCGAGTGCGGGTCGAACCCCTCAGCTAGCGATTCGATTGCGTCCGGGTTTCACCCGCGCAGCGTCCCGCGACCTGCTCCGTCCCGAAGCGTCGACCACGATGGACGATGCATCCGGGAAAGCCACAAGTGAATCCTCACGATCACGAACCCCGCACCGACGCGGTTGAGCAGGACCGTCGACAAGGTCAAGGGGCGCCTGTACCTGGAGCGCCACCAGCAAGAGGCTCCCTGGCGCGGCAGAAACCGCCAAAATCGCGTCCTGCCCTGCGACGTCACCGGACTTCACGGGGCGCGTCATCCGCCGTAGCCCCAGTTCCAGCAGGGCAGCCGCTCCTTCCAGAACCACTCGTCACAGAGTGCCTCGTTGCACTGGCGCCGGCAGTCCGACTCGCTGAGGTCGCTCGTGCACCGCAGCGTCCCGGCCGCGCGACAGTAGCAGGCGCCGAGGAAGCCGGGGCGCATGTCGGCCGCGGCTGCGGCGGCAGCGACCAGCAGCAGCAGGCCCAGCGCCGCCCAGCGCGTCGTCGTCCTCATTGCGACCTCCTGCTCGACTTTCTATACTCCCCCGCATGCCACCGCGCCAGTCCAGGCTTCCCCGCGCCCGTGCGTTAGTGACTCTGCTCGTGATCGGTGTCCTGACGACTGCTGCCGACGAGGCGTCGCGGCTGCGGCGCGTGGTGGCGACCGGCGACGCCGCGCCCGGTGGTGGAGTGTTCGATCGCTTCGGCGCGGAGTCGATGCCGATCGTGGCGCCGGTGAACGCGCGGGGCGACGTCGCGTTCTTTGCGACCCTCGGCCGGGGCGGCGCCGATGAGGGGCTCTTCCTGTGGTCCCGCGGCCGCCTCACCGTCATTGCCCGTGAGGGCGACCGCGTGGCCGGCACGGGCCGCCTGTCCGGCTTCGGCAGACACCCCGCGCCCAGCCTCGCCGACGACGGCACGGTCGTGTTCGCCGCCGCGGTCGCCGGGGGCCGCGCCGTCGAGGGCATCTTCGTCGCCCACGGCGGGCGCGTTCGCGCGGTGGCGCTG
>JBIOXT010000246.1:0-15713 GCA_044869795.1 bacterium
TCCGTGATGTGGCCGGCGACGGTGTGTATACCTATCGTGAGAACTTCCGGGTTCTCGTCGAGCAGAGCACCTTTCAGCGTATCCGTCGCGTCGGGATCAATTTCGCGGGCACCAGCGACTCGGTCGCGCGCGACAACAGCATCGATGATGCCCAGTGGGCCATGAAGATGGAACTCGACGGCCCAGCCGAGCGATCTGTCGCCAGGAACGAGTTCAGGCGCAATGTGGCCCGTAACGTATTCGGCGGCATCTCGATCACAAAGGGCGATGAGGCGCAACTTTCGACCCACGCCAGGGCAAGCAGCATGGTGATCGCCGACAACGACTTCGAAATCACCAGCGATCGCGCCGACCGCACCGCCATACTCCTGTGGGGAGTGGACGGTGTCCGCGTGACCGGCAACAGGGTCTCTGGGAACCTGATGCAGGGTTTGGCCGCGTGGGACGACGTCACCGACCTGTCCATTTCCGGGAACCAGTTCTCGGTGACGCGGGGGCGCCCCGGTCCCTCGGCGCCTTCCGCGGCATGTATTCGCCTGGGGGGACGAGATGCCAGCACGACGGACCTCAGGTCGGTGACCATCACCGGAAACACGCTGGCCCGCTGCTCTGTCGGCATTCGCCTCGCGCGACCAGGACGGTTTCAGTTGGTCAACGTCACGATCACCGGGAATACGTTTGCGGAAAACAGCACGGCCGGCATCTTCGTCGAGTCGTCCACGGGAATCGTCAACTTGTCGATCGGTCCGAACTCGTTCTCCGGAACCCCCAATCAGATCGTGCGGCGCTGATCGCGCCGTTCCAATCGCTTGCTCGCTAGATCGTGGAATGCTAAGATGATGTGCGGTTTTCTCGGAAAGGATTGTGGATGAAAACAGTGATGGCCCCGGCGACGGGGAAGCGGCAATGGTATCTGCTCGACGCGGACGGCGCGGTGCTGGGACGGCTGGCCACACGGGTTGCGAGCATCCTGCGCGGCAAGCACAAGCCTTCCTTCACTCCGCATCTGGACACCGGCGACGGGGTCATCGTGATCAACGCCGGGAAGGTGCGGGTCACCGGGCGGAAAGCCGAGCGCGAGGTCGTCTACCGGCACTCCGGGTACCCCGGCGGGCTGAAAGAGACGGCGCTGGGGGACCTGCTGCGGACGCGTCCTGAACGGGTCATCACCGATGCGGTGCGGGGCATGCTGCCCAAAAATCCGCTCGGCCGCAGGATGCTGAAGAAACTCCGCGTCTATCGCGGCGCGGAGCATCGACAGATGGCACAGAAACCGGAGAAGTTGGAAGCGAGGGGGTAAGAACGTGGCAGTCGCAGAGGGGATGACGCTGGGGACGGGTCGGCGGAAAGAGGCAGTGGCGCGGGTGCGTCTGCTCTCGGGAACCGGCCGCATCCTGATCAACGAAGCACCGATCGAAGAATACTTCACCACCCGCACGCTGCAGGCCGCGGTGCGGCTGCCGCTGGTGGTGGCGAATGCCGAGGGGCGCTACGACGTGCTGGCGACGGTCGGCGGTGGCGGGATTGTCGCGCAGGCCGGCGCCGTGCGCCACGGCATCGCCCGCGCGCTCGCCGCAGGCGAAGACACGTTCCGCCCGGCCCTGCACAAAGCCGGACTGCTGACCCGCGATCCGCGCATTAAGGAACGGAAGAAGTACGGGCGCAAGCGGGCGCGGAAGGGGTTCCAGTACTCGAAGCGGTAGTTAAGTAAGCGCCCACGGGAGAGGGTGCAGGAAGGTAGAGATCCGGGAACGGATCTCTGCCTTCCTGTGTTTTTGGGACTAGAGGGCGGCGAGCGATGGCAGAGGGTAGGACAGTGAGCCTCGTTGCGGGTCTGATGATCGTGCTGCTGGTGGGCGCGCTGAGTCTCCCGGCGCAGGCGCAGGCGCGCACGCACGTCGTCCAACCGGGCGACAACCTCTACCGGATCTCCCTGAAGTACGCGGTGACCGTCGAAGACCTGATGCGTGCCAACGGGCTGGTCGATCCCCGCCGGCTCCGCGTCGGCCAGGTCCTCCTCATCCCTGACGCCGCTCCCTCACCGCCTGTGCCGGTTGCCCCCGCCGCGTACGTCGTGCAGCGCGGGGATACCCTGTTCAGGATCGCGCAGCGGTTCGGGGTGACGGTCCGGGCGCTGATGGATGCCAACAACCTGCGCACCGAAGCCATCTTCGTCGGCCAGGTGCTCGCGATCCCCGGTTCGGGGCGGTCCGCACCCTCCACGCCCGCCGTCGTGACCACGACACCGGCATCCCCACCTGTCGCCGCCCCGCCGGCCGATCCCCAGCAAATCATCGGGACGGACATCTCCGAACCGCGGCCCCTGCGGGTTCGCCGGGGCCCCCACTCTTATGAAACGACCCTCGTCCTCGTCGCCGCCGACACCCCGCTGCGTCTCGTCAACTACCTCCCTGGATGGTTCATGGTGATGATCCAAGGTGGAGAGACCGGCTGGGTCCGCGAAGCCGATCTGACCGCTGCCAGCCGTCCGCCCGCGCTGCTGCCCGGCGTGATCGGCGGCGTGCAGGGCAGCGAGGTGGTCAGGGAGGCCCTGCGATATCTTGGTACGCGGTACGTGTGGGGCGGCGAATCAGGCGGAGGAGTGGACTGCTCGGGGTTTGTCTACGTCGTGTTCTCCGCGTACCTGCCCGGCCTGGCCCGGATGAGTTCGTTCGACTACTTCAAGATGGGACTGCCGGTCGGCCGCGCCGACCTGCAGCCGGGCGATCTCGTCTTCTTCACGACGTACGCGGCGGGGCCGTCGCACGTCGGCATCTACCTCGGCGACGACCGGTTCATTCATGCCTCCAGCAGCCAGCGCCGGGTGACGATCACCTCGCTCAGCGAGCCGTATTACGCGGTGCGCTTCGTCGGCGGGCGGCGACTCACCAGACCCTAACTGACGAGCCTCGAGCCTCGAACCTCGCGCCTCGTCGCAGCAGCATCGGAGGTGTCGGCAGAGTCCCCACGGTAGTGTACACTCCGTGGCATCGCGTCCGAGCATTATGGGTGTAGCACGTCCCGAGGCACGAGGCACGAGGCACGAGGCACGTGTTCGGGTCCTGATCCTCGGCGCGGGGGGCAGGGACTTTCACAACTTCAACGTCCGCTACCGGGGCGATGCCCGGTACGACGTCGTCGGGTTCACCGCGACCCAGATTCCGGATCTGGAGGGCCGCATCTACCCGCCGCAGCTGGCGGGCCCGCTCTATCCTTCGGGGATTCCCATCTTTGCCGAAGAGGAGCTTCCGGAACTGATCAGGGAGCTCCGCGTCGCCGACGTCGTCTTTGCCTACAGCGACGTATCGCATCTGCACGTCATGCACGTTGCTTCTGCGGCGCTGGCCGCGGGGGCGAATGTGGTGCTGCTGGGGCCCGACGCGACGATGATCACCTCCGCCGTCCCCGTCGTCAGTGTGTGCGCCGTGCGCACGGGTGCCGGCAAGAGCCAGACCACGCGCCGCGTGGCGGGGATCCTCCGGCGCCGGGGACGCCGCGTCGCGGTGATCCGCCACCCGATGGCATACGGCGACCTGGTCCGCCAGCGCCTGCAGCGCTTCGCGACCCTCGAGGATCTGGACACCGCCGGGGTCACGATCGAGGAACGTGAAGAGTACGAGCCGCATCTGCGGCACGGCACGATCGTCTTTGCCGGCGTGGACTACGAGGCCGTCGTCCGCGCCGCGGAGCAGGAAGCGGATGTGCTGGTGTGGGACGGGGGCAACAACGACTTTCCGTTTCTGCGCAGCGACCTGCGCATCGTCGTCGCCGACCCGCTGCGCGCGGGGGACGAACTGACCTACCATCCCGGGGAGACCAACCTGCGCATGGCCGATGTCGTCGTCATCAACAAAGTGGACAGCGCGCGCTCCGAGGATGTCCAGCGCGTCCGGGCCAACGTCGCCGCGGTCAGCCCCGCTGCGCGCGTGGTCGAAGCCGCGTCGCCGGTCCGGGTGGACCACCCCGACCAGGTGGCCGGCGCGCGCGTGCTGGTCGTCGAAGACGGGCCGACCCTCACACACGGCGGCATGGCCTTCGGGGCCGGCGTCGCCGCGGCGAGGCAGTTCGGCGCGGCGGAGATCGTCGAGGCGCGGCGGTACGCCGTCGGATCCCTGCGCGAGGTCTATCGGGACTATCCGCATCTCAGCACGGTGCTGCCGGCGATGGGCTACGGCGCGGCTCAGATCCGCGAACTGGAGCAGACGATCAACTCGGCCGACTGCGACCTCGTCATCATCGGGACGCCCGTCGATCTCCGGCGGATCATGACGATCACGCACCCCGCCGTCAGGGTGCAGTATGAGCTGGAGGAGCGCGGCAAGCCCGACCTCGACGACATCGTGGGGGAGTGGCTTCAAGGGGTGTAGCGTGCGCGGCCGAGACTTCCTATCCATCGACGATCTGAGTACTGAGGAGCTGTCCCACCTCCTCGCCTACGCCGCCGATCTGAAAGAAGAGACACGCGCCGGGCGGGGGGCGGCGCACCTCGCCGGCAAGACGCTGGCGATGGTGTTTGAGAAGCCCTCGCTGCGCACCCGGGTCTCGTTCGAGGTCGGGATGTGGGAGCTCGGCGGGCATGCCGTCTATCTCGGACCACAGGACATCCAGCTGGGCACGCGCGAAAGCGTCGGCGATGTCGCCCGCAACCTCGACCGGTGGGTCTCGGGGATCATGGCCCGGACGTTCTCGCACACCACTCAGCTGGAGCTCGCGGCGGGGGCCGGCTGCCCCGTGATCAATGGCCTATCCGATCTTGAGCATCCCTGCCAGGTGCTCGCCGATCTGCTGACGATGCTGGAGCACCGGGGCCGGCTGGCCGGCCTGCGGGTGGCCTGGGTGGGGGACGGCAACAACGTCTGTCACTCGCTGCTGCTGGGGGGCGCGAAGCTCGGCGCTCACCTCGCCGTCGCCACGCCGCCGGGCTACGGCCCTCAGACGGCGGTCGCCGCCCGCGCCGCGGAGATTGCTCGGGAGAGCGGGGCGCGCATCGTGATCGGCACGGATCCCGCCGCCGCGGTCCGCGATGCCGACGTCATCTACACCGACGTCTGGACCAGCATGGGCCAGGAGGCCGAAGCGTCCGCGCGGCGGAGGATCTTTGCGCCGTACCAGGTGAACGCAGGCCTGCTCGATCAGGCCGGCCGCGGGGCGGTCGTCATGCACTGCCTGCCTGCCCACCGGGGCGAGGAAATCACCGACGAGGTCCTGGACGGCCCGCAGTCCATCGTCCTCGACCAGGCCGAGAACCGGCTGCATGCGCAGAAAGCCCTGCTGGCCTTACTGCTGTGATCGCGAGAGCAGATACAATGAGATTTGTCCATGCCGTCTGAGATCCGGGTCCTCGACATCCTAGATGTCCTGATCGTCACGGTCCTCATCTACCAGTTGCTGATCCTCATCCGCGGCACCCGTGCGGTGCAGCTGGTGCTCGGTCTGATGGTACTGTTCATCGCCTACGGGGCCAGTCGGTACCTGGGCCTCTACACGCTGCAGTACATCCTGGGGTACGTCGGCCTGGTCATCCCCATTGCGCTGCTGGTGCTGTTCCAGCCCGAACTGCGCAGGATGCTCGAGCAGCTCGGCCGCGGCGGGGTGCTGGTCACCGGATTCGCCCCGCACGGCCTTGGCCGGGAGGAGATCATCCGGCTGGTGAACGACGTCGGCCGCGCCTCCCGGGTCCTTGCCATGCGCAAGATCGGGGCGTTGTTCGTGCTGGAGCGCCGCACCGGTCTCGCGGACTTCATCGAGACGGGGATCAAGCTCGACGCCCTGGTCACTGTCCAGCTCCTGATCAATCTGTTCTTTCCAAACTCCCCGCTGCACGACGGGGCGGTGATCATCCGCGGCAACCGGGTGACGGCCGCCGGCTGTCTGCTGCCACTGAGCGAAAATCCGACCCTCGGCCGGACGCTGGGCACCCGGCACCGCGCCGGACTGGGCATCACCGAAGTCACCGATGCGGTTGCGGTGATCATCTCAGAGGAGACCGGGGCGATCTCGCTGGCCAAAGATGGCGAACTCCTGCGCGGGTTATCGGAGGAGGAACTGAAGAGCGAGTTGTTGCGCTTGTTTGCCGGGCAGCCCGCGACGCCCGCGAGGCGGTGGCGCTCGCGGCGCGTCAGCCCCGGCGCCCCTGCCGCCCGCTCCGGGTCTGAGACGGGGCGATGAAGCGCTTCTTCAACGAGCGCAATGTCTACCTGCTCCTCTCAGTCGTGATCGCCACGGGCCTCTGGTGGTACGTCTCGGGGGCCCGCAGTCCTCGTGTCGATCGAGCCGGGGCCAAAGTGGTCCCCGTGGTTCCCACCATCGTGGGAGAGCCGGCGTACGGCTACAGCCTGCTGGGCGTCCGCGTCATCCCGGCCGCCGTCACGATAACGGGCGACCCGAGACTGCTGGAGCCGATCCAGACGGTCAGCACCGAACCGGTGATTGTGTCGGAAACCCACGACTTCAGCAGGGACGTTGCCGTGCTGGCCCCGCCGGGGATTGGTGCCGGCATGCGCGTGCACGTGTCGGTGCAGATCGTCCCGGCCGTCGCGGTCACGGTGCTGCGCGGGGTGCGCGTCCAGGTCCTCGACGCGCCGGCGGGTTCGACCGTAGGCCTCCTGCCGGCGACCATCGAGGTCCACGTCCAGGGACCGGTCCTGCTCGTCACGCGGCTGCGCGCAGATCATTTCACGGCGACCGTACAGGCCGCCGACCTGCCCGTCGGGCAGCACAGGCTGGCGGTGAAGGTCACCGCGCCGCCGCAGGTGGAGGTGCTGGAAGTGCATCCCGCCGAGATCGTCGTGACGATCCGCCGTGGAGGCTAAGGTGGCGGCGCGCCTCTTTGGCACGGACGGCGTGCGCGGCGTGGCCAATGCCGACCTGACCCCCGAATTCGTTCTGCGATTGGGCCGGGCGAGCGCGCAGGTGTTGTCACCGCGCGGCGGACGCTTTCTGGTCGGCCGCGACACCCGGTTGTCGGGTCCGATGCTGGAATCCGCGCTGACCGCGGCATGGTGCGCATCCGGCGCGACCGTGCTGCATGCCGGGATCCTCCCGACTCCCGCGATCGCCTACTTCACCCGCCACGTTGACGTGACCGCGGGCGTCTCCATCTCCGCCTCGCATAACCCGATCGACGACAACGGCCTGAAGTTCTTCAGCGGCGACGGCTTCAAGCTCACCGATCTCGACGAGGAGGCGATCGAAGCGGCGTTCCTGCGCGGGGCGCTGCCGGTGTCAGGACGCCGGCCCGGCGGGGTGGAGGACCTGGCCGACCCGGTCGAGCAGTACGTGGAGTTCGTGGCCTCCCTGGCCGTCGGCCCGCTGGCGGGACTCCGTGTCGTCGTGGACTGTGCCTACGGGGCGGCGTGGCGCGCGGCACCCAAACTCTGGCGGTCCCTCGGCGCGACGGTGATTGCGATCAACGATGCTCCCGATGGCAGCCTGATCAACGTGGGCTGCGGCTCCACGCATCCGGAGGTCGTGCGCCGTGCCGTGCTCGATCATGCCGCCGACGTGGGCTTCGCGCATGACGGCGACGCCGATCGCGTCATTGCCGTCGACGAGACCGGCCGCATCGTCGACGGAGACGCGATCATGGGCCTCTGTGCGCTGCATCTCCATGCGCAGGGGCGGCTGGCCGGGGCGCGGGTCGTGGCAACCGTGATGTCCAATTTAGGCCTGGAGCTGGCGCTGCGCCGGGCCGGCATCGCATTGGAACGCACCGCCGTCGGGGACCGCTACGTGCTCGAACGGATGCGCGAGCTCGATGCCAACCTGGGCGGTGAACAGAGCGGCCATGTGATTTTTCTCGATCACAGCACAACCGGCGACGGCCTGATCACCGCCGTGCAGGTCATCAATGTGATGCTTGAGACCGGCCGCCCGTTGTCAGAACTGGCCTCGGTCGTGGAGTACTTCCCCCAGGTCTTGCGCAACGTGAACGTACCCGACCGGACACGGTTCGGTCACGAACCGGCGATCCAGGCGGCGATCGACGCGGCGGCCCGGACGCTGGGCGACCAGGGCCGTGTGCTGGTGCGTCCGTCAGGAACCGAACCCCTGGTGCGCGTCATGGTGGAGGCCTCCGACGCCGCGACGGCCGACGCGGTCGCCGCTGAGCTGGTGCACGTCGTGCAGCGCACCCTTGGCAGCGCGGAGTGACCCCCCGTCAACCTGGCTGCTCGGCGTCCGCGTTCACCGCGTGACCGTCGACCAGGCGGTCGATCGTCTGCTCGACCTCAGCCGGGGACCCGGATCCCATCAGGTCGTCACCCTCAACGGGCCGATGCTCGCCCAGGCTTCCCGGGACGTCCGTCTGCGCGGCATCGTCAACCGGGCGGCGCTGGTCACAGCCGACGGCGCCGGCGTGCTGCTCGCAGGACGGATTCTCGGCGTCAGATTCCCCGGACGCGTGCCCGGCATCGACATGGTCGATCGTCTGTGCGCGGGCGGTGCCCGCTCAGGCTTGCGTGTGTTCCTCCTCGGCGCCCGCCCCGGGGTGGCGGATGCGGCCGGCCGCGTCCTCAGCCGCCGGCATCCCGGGCTGGCGGTCGTCGGCGCCGTGCACGGATATTTTCCAGCGCACGATGAGCCCGCGGTGGTCGAGCGGATCCGGGAGGCCAGGCCGGACGTGCTCCTGGTGGCGATGGGATTCCCAAAGCAGGAAGAGTGGATCGCCGACCACATGCCCCAGCTGGCGACACCGGTGTCGATCGGGGTCGGAGGAACCCTCGACGTCGTCGCCGGGGTCCTGCGCCGGGCGCCGCCATGGATGCAGCGCCTCGGGCTGGAGTGGGCGTACAGGTTGGCGAGGGAACCCCGTCGCTGGCGGACCGCGGCGGCGCTTCCGCTCGTGGTGTGGCTCTCGATACGAGAACGCCTTTTCGGCGGGCGGGCAGGACCCGCGGTGTGAATCGGGAACCCAGAAACGGGAAAGTAATTCTGTAGGAGGGGGTGATGAACAGAGTTCATCCGGTGCCTCAGCGCCTGGCCCCTGGACCTGGCAACCAGACAGGGGTGACGAGGGAGGGGATCTCGGAAGCCACCCAGTGACGTGATCGGCTGCTGGGAATCCTGGCTGAATCGGCGGGTGACCCTGGGTCCGGTCCCGGACCCGCACCAGCTCCGGTGCTCGCCGGAGTCAAGACGGCTGACAAAACCCGGGAGCGATCCCGGTCCAATAGGCCGTCGGGGACAACTAATCTACCCAATCTTCCCAATCTACCCAATCTGCGTCTCCGGGGTATCTATCCGTATCTGCCACCTGGCGCGCCAACTGTTTCTTCCGGATCGGGGAGATTGTGCGATTGAGTAGATCGTCTCCACTCAAATCCGTTTTTAGAGGGTATCGAGATGTGCGGCATCATGGGGTACGTCGGCCAACGTCAGGCCTTGCCGATCCTTTTGGACGGCCTGCGCCGGTTGGAGTACCGCGGGTATGACTCTGCCGGCGTTGCCGTGTTGGGGAACGGGCACATTGAGGTGCGCAAGGCCGCGGGGAAGTTGTCGAGGCTGGAAAAGGTCGCGGCGACCAACGGATTGCTGGGGACGGTCGGCATCGGCCACACGCGCTGGGCGACGCACGGACTGCCGACCGACGCGAACGCGCATCCCCACACCGACTGCACCGGAAAAGTCGTGGTCATCCACAACGGGATCATCGAGAACTTCCTCCCGCTGCGCGAGGCGCTGCAGGCCCGCGGGCACGTCTTTCGCTCAGACACCGACACGGAAGTCCTCGCCCACCTGATCGAAGAGGAACTGGGCCTTGGGCTTGGCGAGGCGCGAGGCACGAGGCACGAGGCACGGGTCGCGTTGGAAGACGCCGTCCGCCGCGCCCTCGCCAAGACAACCGGCGCCTACGCGATCGTTGTCCTCTGCAGCGACCAGCCGGACCGCATCGTGGCCGTCAGGCAGGTCAGCCCGCTGATCATCGGGTTGGGCCATGGGGAGACGATCCTGGCCTCGGACATCCCCGCCCTGCTGTCGCACACCCGCGACGTCATGATCATCGAAGACGGCGAGATGGCGGTGATCACGGCGGCCGGCGCGTCCATCCAGACCGTCGGCGGTGACCGCGTCGACAAGAAGCCCCTGCATGTCACCTGGGACGCCGCGATGGCCGAGAAGGCTGGCTATCCGCACTTCATGCTCAAGGAGATCCACGAGCAGCCGCGGGCGATCCAGGAGACCATGATGGGCCGGCTCGATGTCGAAGGCCGCGTGGAACTTGACGGCGTGCAGCTCCCGCCGGCGTTCGTGGAGGGCCTGCGGAAGGCGTGGATCATTGCCTGCGGCACCGCCTACCACGCCGGTCTGGTCGGCCGCTGGCTGATCGAGCACGTCGCGCGTATCCCCGTCGAGCCCGAGCTCGCCTCCGAGTTCAGGTACCGGGAGCCCATCGTCGACAGCCAGACCCTGGCCATCGCGATCAGCCAATCCGGCGAGACCGCCGACACATTGGCGGCGATGCGAGAGGCCAGACGGCGCGGCGCCCGGATCCTCGCGCTCACGAACGTGGTCGGCAGCACCGTCAGCCGCGACGCGGACGACGTCCTGTACATCCGCGCCGGTCCGGAGATCGCTGTGGCCAGCAGCAAAGCCTACATCACGATGCTCATCGCGCTGCAGATGCTCGCGCTCGACCTGGGACTCCGCCGCGGCGCCGTCTCTTCCGCCGAGGCCTCGGTCATCGTCCGCGAGATGAAAGCGCTGCCGGCAAAGGCGCAGGAAGTGCTGCACCGTGAGGCCGGCATCGCCGATTTGGGCCGGCGCCTGGCGGGGTTTGAGCACGCCTTCTTCATCGGGCGGGGCCTCGACTTCGCGGTGGCGATGGAAGGCTCATTGAAGCTGAAGGAAATCTCCTACGTGCACTCCGAAGCGCTGGCCGCGGGCGAGCTCAAACACGGCACGCTGGCACTGATCGAGAAGGGCACGCCCGTCTTCGCCCTCGTGACCCAGCGCCACGTCTACGAGAAGACGATGTCCAACATCCAGGAAGTCAACGCCCGCGGCGGCGAGGTCATCGCGGTCGCCTACGACAGCGACACCGAGATCACCAAGCACGCCGCGCGGGTGCTGAGGATCCCCGATACGATGGACCTGCTGGCACCGGCCCTGGCGATCATTCCCCTCCAACTCCTGGCCTACTACGTGGCTCGGGAACGAGGCAACGATATCGATCAACCGCGGAATCTGGCGAAGAGCGTCACGGTCGAATGACCGGGTAGCCAAGTAGCAGGTAGCCGGGAAGCCAAAGGCCAATCGCTACCAGGCCACCCGGCTACCGGACTACCTGCTGAACAGAGAGGGACTCGGTGATCAGCGAAGAGCTGCTCCAAATCCTGGCCTGCCCGCTCGACAAGGCGCCGGTGGAGTTGCGCGGGGACCGCATCGTCTGCACGCAGTGCGGGCGACGCTACCCGATCCGCGACGGCATACCGGTCATGCTCATCGACGAAGCGGAACTGCCCGGGCAGGAGTGAGCATCGGCCCTTTCCGGTCGACCCAGTGAGGATTCTCGGAATCGGTTCTGACATCGTCGAGGTGTCGCGGATCGAGCACGCGGTCGCCCGCTGGGGGGAAGCGTTTGTCGCGCGTGTGTTTACCGTCGCCGAGGACGAGCGCTCGCGTCAGCCGCGGGTGCGAAGCATGCGGCTCGCCGCCCGGTTTGCCGCCAAGGAGGCTGTGATGAAGGCGCTGGGGCTCGGGTGGCGGGCGATGGCCTGGCGGGAGATTGAGATCGTCAACGATCCGCTCGGGAAGCCCATCGTCGTGCTCTGGGGAGGCGCGCTGGCGGCGGCACACGAGCAGGGGGTCTCGGGGGTCATCATCTCGCTGTCCCACACCCATGAGCTGGCGTTTGCGAGCGCGCTGGCCCTTGATGAGAAATGACGTTCCACCACGCCCAACGACCAACGGTAGTTAGTGGGTTCGCAGATGAAGGGGTTGGTCTTAAGTGCCGAGTGGGATCCGCGCCCGGGCTATCCCCTGACCGAGGGTGAGCGGGCAACCCGCAAAGCGGTCACCGGCAGCAGCGTCTGGCGGCGGCCGCAGGTGTCGGTGACGAAAGTCGCCCAGCCGACCTTCGGGACGAAGGACGTTCTCATCCGCCCGCGGGCATGCGGCGTCTGCGGGTCGGACGTGCACTTCTACGAGACGGATGGGGAGGGCTACATGCTGTACCCGGGGCTGACCCGGTTTCCCGTCGTCATCGGCCATGAGTTCTCCGGAGAAGTCGTCGACGTCGGCCGGGACGTCACCGGCCTGCGGGCGGGAGATATGGTGACGTGTGAAGAGATGATCTGGTGCGGGGAGTGTACGCCGTGCCGCAACAGCTACCCGAACCAGTGTGAGCGGCTCGAGGAGATCGGATTCACCATCGACGGTGCGCAGGCCGATCTCATCGCCATCGGGGCCAAGTACTGCTGGAAGATCAACGCCCTGGCCGAGTACTACGGCAGCGCGGACGCCGCCTTCGAAGCCGGCGCCCTGTGTGAACCGACCAGTGTGGCGTACAACGCGATGTTCACGCGGGCCGAAGGCTTCAAGCCGGGAGGCCACGTCACCGTCTTCGGCACCGGGCCGATCGGGTTTGCGGCGATCGCCCTCGCCCGCGCCGCCGGTGCCGCGAAGATCATTGCCTTCGAGGTCGCCCCGCTGCGGCAGCAGCTGGCGCGTCAGGTCGGCGCGGACGTCGTGTTGAACCCGCTGGACCTTCAGGCACAGGGCGGTTCGCCGCATCAGGCGATCCTCGACCTCACCGATGGTGAGGGCGCCGCCATGCACGTCGAGGCTGCGGGCGCGCCGTCACGGACCATCCCCGAGATGGAAGCCTCGCTGGCCATCGGCGGGAAGCTGGTGATGATCGGGCGCGCGGCCGAGCGGGCCCCGGTCTACCTCGAGCACTTCCAAACCCATGCCGCGCAGATCTACGGCGCCCAGGGGCACTCCGGATACGGGAATTTTCCGGCGGTGATCAGGCTGATGGCCGCCGGCCGCATCGATCTCAGGCCGATCATCACGAGCCGGTTCACCCTCGACCAGGGCGTCGAAGCCATCCAGAAAGCTACGCGGCGTGAAGACGGCAAGATCATGATCCGATCTTGAACGCCTCGCCTCACCCGTTTGAGCTCTCGCCCTGTCTGGACTCGCTCTTCCCCGCGCAGTCGGATGTGTCGGCACTGCGCGCGCTGGCCGAGTTGGGTTTCCGCCGTTTTGAGTTCTGGGACTGGCGAACGCATGACCTCGCGGTCCTGGCTGATGCCGGATCGGTCTTCGGACTCCAGCCCGTGGTGTTCAGCGGGAACACCTTCACCGAACCTCTGCTGGCCGTCGAAACGCGACCGGACGCGCTTGCTCACCTGCGCCGGTCGCTCGACGCCGCGGCGCTGCTCGGCGTCCGCACGCTCGTCGCACATGTCGGCTATGTGGGCGACCGCGCCCGTGAGGAACAGTGGCGGACCGCGGTCGACACGCTCCGCACGGCAGGGGCGATGGCGGCCGCCGCCGGGGTCGTCCTCCTGCTGGAACCGCTCAACTCCAGCGTCGACCACCCAGGCTACTTCCTCGATTCCCTTCCCGCGGCGCGACGGCTGATCGATGAGGTGGACCTCCCGTCGGTCCGCCTGCTGCTGGACGTCTACCACATGTGGCTGATGCACGCGGACTTGCTGGCTCTGCTGCCCGAAATCCTTCCGCTCGTGGGCCACGTCCACATCGCCGATGCCCCCGGCAGACGGCAGCCTGGGACCGGAACGATTCCCTGGCCGCGTGTGATGGCGGAGCTCACCGCCGGGGGCTATGGTGGTGTGATCGGCCTCGAGTACTTTCCGTCCACGGACGTCTCCTCGAGTCTTCTTGCGTCTCGTCGCGTCTTATGCTCCTTGGATTGAACGGCGCCACAACCGGTCAGACCGACCTGCAGATCGATCTGGCGGCCGCCGCCACGGCCGGCTACGCGGCCGTCGAAATCCGCGACGCGAAACTCGACGCGTACCTGCGCGCCGGAGGATCGCTGGCCGGAGTGCGTGCCCTGTGCCTGAACGCCGGGCTGGCCGTGGCCAGTCTCAACGCGCTGGAGGATGCCACGCTGGCCGAGGGCGCCGTCCGCCAAGACGTGTTCAACCGCTGCCGGCAACTCTGCGCGTGGGCGGCCGCGCTGGCCTGTCCGTACGTCGTCGCCGTGCCGAGTTTCCTCGCGGGACAGGACCCTCAGGCGGTGCGGGATCAGACCGTCGATGCCCTCCAACACCTGGCCGCCGCCAGCCGCGAGTACGGCGTGCGGATTGGCTTTGAATTCCTCGGATTTCCGACGTGCTCGGTGCGCACCCTGGCTGCGGCCCTCGACGCCATCCAGACCGCGGGCGATCCGGCCGTCGGAGTCGTGATCGATGCGTTCCACTTTTTTGCCGGCGGTTCGACCTGGCAGATGCTCGAGGACCTCGATCCGGCCCGGTTGTTTATGGTCCACCTCGACGACGCCGAAGCCGTCCCCCACGGGCGGCTCACCGACGCTCATCGTCTCCTCCCCGGGGATGGAATCCTTCCCCTGCACGAGTTTGTGCAGCGACTGCGCGCGCTCGGATACGACGGGGTCTACTCGCTGGAGCTGTTCCGCCCCGAGTATTGGTCATGGGACCCGTTTGAGCTGGCGAGGGTCGGGCGGCGTAAGATGGAACAGCTCTTCGTGAATTGAGGGCGGTGCAATGGCGGTAAGGGTCGGCATCCTGGGCGCCGGTTTCATCGGCCGCGTGCATGCCCTGAACCTTCGCAAAGACGATCGGGTGCAGTTGGTGGGCATCGCCGATGTCATCCCCGCGGCGGCGGACAGGCTTTCCACGGAGGTCGGGACACGTTCCCTGCCGAGCCTCGCCGCGTTGCTCGACGCCGGCATCGACGCGGTCTACGTCACGACCCCGAACACGATGCACCTCGAGCCGGTCCTCGCCGCCTTGAGCGCGGGCGTCCACGTGTTCTCAGAGAAGCCGATGGCGACATCACTCCACGATGCGCGGCGGATCCGAACGGCGGCAGGGGCCAGTCCCGCCGTCTATCAACTCGGCTTCAACCGTCGATTCGCCGGCGTGTACCAATTCGCCAAACGCCTCATCGATGACGGCCGGATCGGCCCCCTTGTCGCGCAGATGAAACACAATCGCGGAGAGCTGCAGCAGCCGCCGTGGACCGCGGATCCGGCGGTGACCGGCGGCTACCTGTACGAGACCCCGGTGCATCTGTTCGACATGGCGCGGTACCTCTTTGGAGACATCGCCGAGATCCAGGGCTGGGCGAAGCAGAGCGTCTATCGCGAACCGGACGGGTTTACGATGCTGCTGCGGACCGGCGGCGGGTTGATCACCTCGTTCACCAGCGTCGCGCACACCAGCTGGCTGTTTCCCTACGAGCGTGTCGAGATCTACGGCACGCATGCATCGGTGGTCACCGAGGAACTCGAACGGGCCTGGTTCAGCCCCGGGACGCGCGACCAGGTCGAAGCCGTCGACTACTTCCAGATGCCGTTCGAACAGAAGTGGGGCTACGCCGTCGAGGACCGTCTCTTCATCGATGCGGCCCTCGGCGAACGTCCGCCCGCCGTCACCGCCGACGACGGGTATAAGGCGACGGAACTCGTGGAGGCCTGCTACCTGGCGACTCGAGAGAACCGGCCGGTCAAGTTGCCGCTGCCTGAACCACCGGCGTCCGGTGTCCGAGGTCCGGTGTCC
>JBIOXT010000247.1:0-12836 GCA_044869795.1 bacterium
GCGTTCATTACGGCCCAGACCACGGGCAGTTATCCGCTGGGTCTCCTCGCCGGACTTGCCGTCGGGGCGCTGCTCGGCCTCGCCCATGGCTTCTTCTCCATCACGCTGCGGGGAGATCAGGTCGTCAGTGGGATGGGCTTGTGGATCCTCAGTTTCGGTCTCACCACCTACCTCGGCAGCGCCTATACAGGACCATTGGGGCTGGAGCGGATTCAGTCGATCTTCGGGCTCTCGCCGTTCGTCCTCCTCGGTTTCGTCCTCGTGGCCGCCATCTGGTTTGTCCTGTTCAGGACGAGCACAGGCCTGGCGATCCGGTCAGCCGGGGAGAACCCGGCGGCCGCGGAGGCGTCGGGCATTCCGGTGACGTCTGTCCGCTACCTGTGCGTCATCTTTGGGGGCGTTATGGCGGGGCTGGCAGGGGCCACGTACTCGCTATCCTACAACCCCGTGTGGACGTACAACTTCCTGATGGGATGGGGGTTCATCAGTCTGGCCCTCGTGTTCTTCTCGATGTGGAATCCCTGGATCTTGCTGGCGGGGGCTTCATTGTTCGGGATCATGTGGCAGCTGTCGCTCAGCCCCGAACTCGTCCTTCCCGGCGTCCTGTCCCGGTACGTGTGGCGTATGGTCCCGTTTGCGATCACGATCCCGATCCTGGTCATCATCTCCATGCCGTGGTTTCGGACGCGCTGGGGTCTGGCGAAGCCCGAGGCGCTGGGGCGGCCGTATGTGAAGGGCTGAGTGATCGCTCGATCCTTATCCCGATCCTGCGAGACTTCGTCCGCTAGAGCCCACACATCAGGAATTACGGACGCATCCTCACTTCCAGTACCATCGCGTGACGGCCCAGGTCTCCGCGAGCGGGCACGACAGGCAAGGGAAGCCCATGGAGACCCCCTCCAGCGAGGTCTTCACGGCAGCCGTCCGGATCCCGAAATAGAGGGGAAGCGCGGGAAGATCCCTGGCAAGCATCCGGGCGGTCTCCTGAAACAGTCGGCTGCGTACGGCGCCGTCCACTTCACCAGGAAGCACTCGGCACGCACGATCCATCTCGGCGTTCCGGTAGCCGGGGTAGTTCGCGCCGCTCCACTGGTTCGCTTCGGTCGGAATTCCATCCAGCGTGTAGAGCTGGTCGCAATCGAAGACCGGACCGAAGACCCACGCGTACAGCACCATTGCCTTGAACCGGCGCCTCTGCAAGATCTCAAAGAGCACACGGGCGGGGAAGTTGACGATGTTCACCTCGATCCCAACCTGGTTAAGCTGTTCCTGGATCAACCGGGCGATCTGCGGGCGTATCGGTGACTCGGCGATGGTATTGAGTTCGAGGACGAGGCGCCGGCCGGCCGCATCCCTGACAAAGCCATCAGGTCCGGCGGTGTACCCTGCCTGCCGGAGCAGCGCCCTGGCGCGCGCGGGATCATACGGGTAGATCGGGACGGCGGTTGTGTAGCCGGCGTGCCCGGGCGGGAGGTAGCTGTGTGCGACAGTCAGCCGTCCCTGGAACAACTGCCCTGTGATCTGCCTGCGGTTGACCCCATGGGCGATCGCACGTCGGACCCGCACGTCTTGCAGGACGGGGTCATCCAGGTTGAAGTCAACGTGCTCCCAGTTCGCCGGTACCCCCGGGAGCAGGCGCAACCTGCCGGCCGCGTTTCGTTCGAGTTCCAGCGCCCGGTCGAAGTTTGGACCCAGGGCGACGCTGGATACGACGTCCATCTCTCCGCGGAGGGCCGCGGACAACAGAGCCTGGATATTCGGGTAGAAGCGCCAGGTGATACGCCGGATCCTGGGCGTCCCGAAAATGGGATGGTTTGGTACCGCCTCCACCGTCAGCGACGTCCCCTTCCGCCACTCCACGATCCGGTACGGACCATCGCCCACGGTCGCCGGCCCTTCGTTGCCAAAGGGCGCGTTCCGCAGCCGCCCCGGGTCGCGCCGGGTAATGTCATCGAGCAGATGGTGCGGAAGCGCGCCGAATTCCGTAACGGTCAGTGCGGCGGAAGCGTATCGCCGGCCGTAGGTCACGAGAATCGCTCTGCCCTCGGCTCCGTCGGGACAGGTGACACCGCTGATGCGCCGGGTTACCTCCAGGTCCGTCGCGGCAACGGAGACTCTGGGATCCCGCGCTGCCAGGTGGGCGAAGACGTAGTCCTGGCACGTCACCGGCTTCCCGTCGTGCCATCGCCGGGGCCGCAACGTCCACCGCAAAGTCATGCGCTCGCCCTCGACGCTCCAGGTTCCGTCCTTGAGGGTCGGGATGCGTTCCACACCCTGGGCGATGGGACGGAAACTCGAGTCGAACGCAATGTCGAAAGTGAAGACCGTCGCCAACACAGACGAGGCTACGAATATGCCCGGCGGTTGCGCGAACTGGAGGTTGAGCGTATCCGGTTCGGAGGTCGTCCCGATGACGACCTCAGCGCGTGTCGGAGCCGCAGGGGCCGGTAGGGTGGCGATGACGATGAGGAAGAGTGCGGCGGCGATGGAGTGAGCCACACCCGCCATGGTCCTCACCCTTTCAATCCGGTGATGCTGAAGACGGCCACGGGCCGGACCAGACCCTTGAGGGTCATGTCCTCGACGTGCTCCGCTTCCACCAGGTGGTCGAGTTTCGCCGCCGTCTTGCGGTCGGTGAAGATCTGCCCCCCACCCGCAGCGCTGCTCAGCCGCGCCGCGAGGTTGGTGACGTTGCCGATCGCGGCGTAATCGCGCCGGCCCTCGAACCCTACCTCGCCGAGCGTCGCGTAGCCGGTCACCAGGCCGATCCCCTGCGCGAGGTCATAGCCCTGCTTCGACCAGCCGACCTGGAGGTCGCCGACGGTCCGCTGCATCTCCAGCGCCATCCGCACTGCCCGCTCGCTGTGGTCGCTTGTTGGTACCGGGTCATTGAAGAAGACCATGATACCGTCGCCGGTGAAGCGCTCGACTGTGCCCTCGTAGGCGAAGATGATGCGTCCCATCGCCTGATGGTACGCCCGCAGGACCTCCAGCACTTCCTCTGGCTCGGCGCTATCTGAAAAGGCTGTGAACCCGCGCAGGTCGAGAAACACTACAGTGATCTCGCGCCGATGGCCTACGAAGAGACTGTCCTCATCAGTGCGCAGGATGGCTTCGGCGACTTGTGGAGAGAGGTACCGTTTCAGGCGCGCGATCCGCTCGATCTCTCCGACCTGTTCCTGCACGCGGGTCGCCAACGTCCGGTGCGACTCTTCGAGTGCGTCATGCATCTCCTTGATGCGCAGCATCGAGCGAACGCGGGCGCGGAGCTCGATCGTGTCCACCGGCTTCACCACGTAGTCGTCGGCGCCCGCTTCCAGCCCCCGCACCTTGTCTTCCTGCGCGCCCCTGCCCGTGACCATGATCACGGGGATCGCCTGCAGCCGATGGTCGGCCTTCAGGCGCTTCACGACCTCGATCCCGTCCAGCCGCGGCATCATCTGGTCGAGGAGGATGACGTCCGGCAGGAACTGAGCGGCCTTCGCCAGCGCTTCCTCACCATCGGCCGCGGTCTCGAGGATGTGTCCATCGTCGGCGAGTTCTTGCTGGAGGAGGTCCCGGTTGAAGGCGTCGTCGTCGACGACGAGGATCTTTGCCATGAGGCTTACTCCAGGAACCTGCGGATCTTCGCCAGCAACTCGTCCTCGTCGATGGGTTTGGTGATGTAGTCGTCGCAGCCCGCCTCGCGGGCCGTCACCTCGTCACCCACCATCGCGTGGGACGTGACGGCGATCACCGGGATGTGCCGGATCCGGTCGTCGGCCTTGATGCGGCGGGTGGCCTCCCAGCCGTCGAGGACGGGCATGCCCAGGTCCATCAGGATGAGATCGGGCCGTTCGTCTGTTGCCTTGCGCACCCCTTCCGCGCCGTCAACAGCCATGACGACGTCGTAAGTGTCGCTGAGTAACTGAAACAGGAGATCACGGTTGAGCTCGATGTCTTCCACGACGAGGATCTTCTTTCGCATGGTCAGCCTTTCCCCAACCCCTCCTGGGGCTCGTACCGGAGCGGGAGGCCGACCGTGAAGCGCGACCCTTCGCCCATGCGGCTGTCCACGCGGATAGTGCCGCCCAGCATCTCGACGAAGCGCTTCGCGATCGCCAGCCCCAACCCGGTCCCTCCGAACCGCCGTGTGCTGGACATGTCCGCCTGCTGGAACGCTTCGAAGATGCGATCGACGGCATCGGCCGGGATGCCGATCCCGGTATCCGAGACGATAAGCTGCAGCATCCCGTCGGCCTGCGACGCGCTGAGCTTGACCTCTCCCCGCTCGGTGAACTTGGCCGCGTTCCCCAGAAGGTTCACGACGATCTGCCTGAGCTTCTCTCGATCGGTATGTAGGGGCGGGATATCTTGTTTCACGTCCTGGACAAGGGCCACACCGTCGTTGAGCGTCGGCTCCACGGCGGCGACCGCGACGGTGAGGACGTCCGAGAGCCGGAACGTCTCCGTGTAGATCTCCATCTTCCCCGCCTCGATCTTGGAGAGGTCCAGCAGCCCATTGATCACGTTGAGGAGGTGGTCGGCACTGATGAGCACTTTCTGCAGATTCTCCTGCTGGAGTGGTTGGAGCTGTTCTTCGCTCTTGCGCAGCACGATGCGCGTGAAGCCGAGGATGGCGTTGAGCGGCGTCCGCAATTCGTGGCTCACGTTGGCGAGGAAGGTCGATTTCGCCTGGTTGGCGCGCTCGGCCTCGTCTCGCGCGTGGATCATCGCTTCCTCGCGCCGGACCAGCAACGCGCGGGCTTCCTCCAGCGCCCGTCCCATCCGCCCGACCTCGTCCCGGGTCTCCGGCACCGGAAGGAGGGGCATGCCCTCGGCCAGTCGGCCCGCGTTCTGCTCGGCCTTGTGCACCCGGTCCACGACGCCGGCCGTGAACAGCAAGACGGCCAGGAGTCCCCCACCCAGACCGAAGAACGCCCCGGCGGCGATCGCGACCAGGGTCAGGCGCCGGACGCCCCGCGCCGCGGCGGTGAAGTCGGTGAGCTTGCGGTCTTCCTCATCCTGCATATAGCCAAGCTGGAGGCTGATTTCGTCGAGGGCGACCTGGCTTTTGATCAGGAATTCCTCGAGGCGCGCCGGCAGGAGCTTGCCCGGAGGTGGTTTCTCCCCCGGTCGCTCAGCCGTCGCATAGGCCAGGTCGGAGAGCTCGCGCTCCACCATCAGCTTGATCCTGCGCAGGCGGTCGAGCTGAGTCGCGTCCTCACCCAGCAGCTCTTCCATCTGGTCTAGGACCCGCCTGAGATTCGGGAAGCCACCCGACAGTGGCCGGATAGCGCTGGGGTTGATCCCCTGAAGCTGAGCAAGCAGCCGGGCACGGAGCCACGTCTCTTCGGCGAAGAGGGTCGTGTGGACTTGCTGGATGTTGGCGCGGACCTGCAGCGTCCGCTGCACGCGCTGTTCGGCCAGTGCTTGCTGCGACTGGAGCACGTAGAACGACGCGATCGCCACAAGAAGCGCGATGAGGGGAATCGTAATGACGACCAGCCCTTTCGTGCGGAGGGGAAGGTCGGCCCAGTTGAGGGCACGTCTGGGTCTGGCGCTCATTGCGGGAGGCTTCGACTGGCCAACGCGGCTTTCCTAGTCGCGTTTCAAGTGCCGGCGGGACCTTGTTCAGTCGGCCGTGCGAATCGCCACCATCTGGATGTTCGTCATCTCTTCCACTGCGTAGCGCACGCCTTCGCGGCCGATGCCACTGTTGCGGTTCCCGCCGTAGGGCATGTTGTCCACCCGGAAGGCCGACGTGTCGTTGACGATGATCCCGCCGAAGTTGAGCCCACGCATCGCCGCCAGCAGGTAGTCGAGGTTCTTCGTGAAGACCGATGCCTGCAGACCGTAGGCGGTGGCATCGGCCTGGCGGACGGCGTCCTCGAAATTCTCGTAGGGGATTACCGACGCGACCGGAGCAAACGCTTCCTGGGCGACGACCTTCATCTCCGGTTTCGTGCCGGTGAGGACCGTCGGCCAGTAGACAGATCCTTCCCGCCGGCCGCCGGCGGCAACGCGCGCGCCGGATGAGCGGGCCTCGTTCACCCAGTTCTCGATGCGGGTCGCTTCACGCTCGTCGATCATCGGACCGACATCCACGCGCTCGTCAAGGGGATCGCCGACGACCATGCCCTCAGTAGCGGCGAGGAAGCGTTCGGTAAACGGATCATAGACTTGCTTGTCGCTGTAGATGCGCTGCACGGACAGGCAGACCTGGCCGGAGTTGTAGTAGGCGCCGACCGCGCAGCGCTTGGCGGCCGCGGCCACGTCGGCGTCCGGGGCGATGATCACGGGCGAGGTATTGCCGAGCTCGAGCGTGATCTTCTTGATGCCCGCGCGCTGCGTGATCTGCCGGCCGACATCCGCGCTGCCCGTGAACGTGACCATGGCGACACGGTCGTCTGAGACCAGCCACTCCCCGACCGACGATCCCGGGCCGGCCACCAGGTTGATCGCGCCGGCCGGCAGTCCGGCGGCGGTGAGGACTTCGACCAGCAGCACCGATGTCAGCGGGGTCCACGATGCTGGTTTCAACACCACCGCGTTGCCTGCGGCCAGGGCGGGAGCCACTTTGTGGGCGACCAGGTTCAGCGGAAAATTGAACGGCGTGATCGCGACGATGACCCCGACCGCGCGGCGGACATAGAAGCCGAAGTATCCCTCCCCGGCTGCTGCCGCGTCGAGCGGCACGGTTTCGCCGTGGATGCGCTTGGCTTCTTCGGCGGCAAAGGTGAACGTGTTGATCCCGCGGTCGACTTCGATCCGTGCAAACTTCAGGGCCTTGCCCGCCTCCGCGGCAATCGTCTCCGCGAATTCCTCTCGGCGGTCCTTGATGATCTGGGCCGCTCCCGCGAGGATCGCCGACCGCCGGTGCGACGGCATCTCAGCCATGACCCGGGCCGCTCCGGCGGCAGACGTGATGGCCGCGTCCACATCGTCGCGAGATGCGGCGGGGATGGTCGCGATGACCTCCCCGGTGTATTTGTTGCGGACGGGGATGGGCTCGCCGGCTCCGGTCCAGCGGCCGCCGATGAAGAGTTTTCGCTCCCTCATGCATCCAGTATATAGTGAAAGGATGAAGACCCCGCTGTGGGAGCCGTCTGCGCAGCGCCGGCGCGGCGCCAATCTGGCGGCGTTCATTGACCACATCAATGCGGCGCACGGCCTCCGGATCGAATCCTATCCGCAACTGTGGCAGTGGTCGGTTGACCGGATCCCGGATTTCTGGGCGGCGATGTGGGACTTCGCCGGTGTCCGAGCATCCCGGCCCTACACGAGCATCGTGGACGACCTGACCATCTTTCCCGGTGCGAAGTGGTTCAGCGGTGCGCGGCTGAACTTCGCGGAGAATCTGCTCAGGCACGACGATGGGCGGACCGCCTTCGTGTTCCGTGGAGAGACCGTGAAAGCAGCGACGATGACGTACGCCCAGCTGCGTGTGGCGGCGGGGCGGGTTGCAGCAGCCCTGCATGCCGCCGGGGTGAAACCAGGCGACCGCGTCGTCGGCTACATGCCCAACCTGATCGAGACCGCCGTGGCCATGCTGGGGACGACCAGCGTCGGCGCCGTCTGGGCATCCTGCGCGACCGACATCGGCGCCGGGGCCGCCATCGAACGGCTCGGCCAGGTCGAGCCCAAGGTCCTCTTCACGGTGGATGGGTACGTCTACAAGGGGAGGCGGTTCGACACGCGCGGCAATGTCGCGCAGATCGTCTCGGGTCTCCCCAGTCTGTCACGGGTGGTCGTCGTCCCGTACGCGGACGAGCGTCCGGATCTCGGCGGCATTCCCAAAGCCATCAGCTACGACGAATTCCAGGCGACAGGGGCCGACCCCGCACCGCCCTATGCGCAGCTCCCCTTCGAGCATCCGGCTTACATCATGTTTTCGTCAGGGACGACGGGCAAGCCGAAGTGCATCGTCCAGAGCACGGGCGGTGTTCTGATCAATCACCTGAAAGAACTGCTGCTGCACACGGACCTGCGGCGCGATGACACGATCCTGTACCTGACGACCTGCAGCTGGATGATGTGGAACTGGCTGCTGAGCTCGCTGGCCGTGGGCGCGACCGTGGTGCTCTACGACGGGAGCCCCAGCTATCCCGATCCCGGCGCGATGTGGCAGTTGGTTGAGGACGAGCGTATCACCGTGTTCGGCTGCAGCGCGAGCTATCTCAACTTCCTGCGCAGCCAGGGCGTGAGGCCGCGGACCGCGTACGACCTGTCGTCGTTGAAAGAAATCTCGCAGACCGGATCCCCCCTCTCCGTGGAAGGATTCGAGTACGTCTACCAGGAGATCAAAGCGGACCTGCATTTCAACTCCATTTCAGGCGGCACGGACATCAATGGGTGCTTTGCGGCCGGCAATCCCATCAGCCCGGTGTACGCCGGTGAACTGCAGGGTCCCGCGCTGGCCATGAAGGTGCGGGCGTACGATCCGGCGGGTCATCCGATCACCGACCGCCCCGGGGAACTGGTCTGCGAGGCGCCGTCGCCGTCGATGCCGCTCTACTTCTGGAACGATCCGGACGGCCGGAAGTACCACGACGCGTACTTTGCCTACTATCCGCATGTCTGGCGCCACGGCGACTTCATCACCATCCATGGCGACACCGGCGGTATCACGTTCCATGGACGATCCGACTCGGTCCTCAAACCCTCCGGCGTGCGGATCGGGACGGCCGAAATCTACAACGTGGTGGAGAAGCTCGAGGGGATTGCCGACAGTTTGGCCGTGGGGCAGGACACCGACGGCGACCAGCGCGTCGTGCTGTTCGTGAAACTCGCGGAGGGCCATGCGCTGACCGATGACCTGAAAGACGCGATCAGGCAGGCGTTGCGGCGGGATGCCTCTCCCCGCCACGTGCCCGCGCTGATCCTGGAAGCACCGGACATCCCATACACGTTGAATCTGAAGAAGGTCGAAAGCGCCGTGATGAACATCCTCAACGGACGCCCGGTGGTGAACCGGGATGCGCTTATCAATCCGGACTGCCTGGAGTATTTTGAGCGGGTCGCCGCCGACTTGGTCTCTGCCAGGGCGACCGGGCAAGCAGGCAATCGGGCAAGCGAGCACGCATGAGGAGGCGAGCATGAAGGTTGAGGGGACATACACCTTGCCGGCTCCGCGGCAGCGAGTGTGGGACATGCTGACCGATCCGGCGGTCCTGGCGAAAACGACGCCGGGCGTGAAGAAGCTCGAGCCGCTGGGGGACGATCGCTACAAGGCGACGATCGAGGTGGGCGTGGGACCGGTCAAAGGGACGTACGACGGACAGGTCAGCATCACCGACAAGCAGCCCCCGGAACGCCTGCGGCTCAACGTCGAGGGCGGTGGGCGTCCCGGCACGATCAAAGCGACGGGAGAGCTGCATCTGGACGAGCAGGACGGCAAGACGGTCGTGGCCTACAGCGGCGATGCGCAGATCACCGGCGTCATCGCCAGCGTGGGGCACCGGTTGATCGGCGGGGTCGCGAAGCAGATGACGGCGGACTTTTTCAAAGCCCTGGAGCGCGAGATTGGCAACCTATAATAGGTCTTATGCACACCGGCATCACTGATATTCAGCAACTGCTGGAAGGCGAGGGATACGTCGCTGATCGGAGCCTCTCCACGGCGCTCTACCTGGCGATCGAGCTGCGCAAGCCCTTGCTGATCGAGGGCGCCGCCGGCGTCGGCAAGACCGAGGTGGCCAAGGTCATGGCGCGGGCGCTGGAGACGGACCTGATCCGCCTGCAGTGCTACGAGGGCCTCGATGCGACGACATCGCTCTACGAGTGGAACTACCAGCGCCAGCTGCTGCACATCCGATTGCAGGAGAGCACCGACCTGCCGCTGGAGGTCAAGGAACGGGAGATCTTCAGCGAGCCGTTCCTGCTGAAGCGGCCGCTGCTGGCGGCGATCACGCATCCCAAGGCGCCGGTCCTGCTCATCGACGAGGTCGACCGCGCCGATGAAGAGTGGGAGGCGTTTCTCCTGGAAGTGCTGTCCGACTGGCAGGTAACGATTCCCGAGATCGGGACGATTACGGCACGGCATGTGCCGTACGTCGTGCTGACCAGCAACCGTACCCGCGAGCTGGGGGACGCGCTGCGGCGCCGGTGCCTGTACCTGTGGATCGACTTCCCGTCCTATGAAAAGGAACTCGCCATCGTCCGGCGCAAGGTGCCGGGGATCAATACGGCGCTGGCCGCGCAGATTGCCGCCTTCATGCAGATGGTGCGGCGCGCGAAACTCGAGAAGGTGCCCGGGATCGCGGAAACCTTGGACTGGAGCGCCGCGCTGATCGCCCTCCACCGGGATCACCTCGACCGCGACGCGGTGGAGCAGACCCTGGGGGTGCTGTTCAAGCACCGCGAGGATGCGGATCTCCTCCGTGCGCAGTGGCTGGATCTGGTGCTGCGCGGTTTGGCAGGGGTCGAACAGCAGCCGGAACCGTGGTCGCAGGACACGATCGACCGCGCGGCCGAGCAGGTTCTGCCCAAACCGGCGGGCGGCCGCCGGCCCTAGCAGGATGAGGCGGTTCGGCGATCTCACCGCTCACGTCGTCACGTTCTGCCGGGCGCTGCGGGTCCGCGGCCTGGGGGTCGGACCACGCGAGGCGGCCGATGGGCTGCGCGCGCTCTCAGCGATCGATGTCGGCGACCGCCGGCAGTGCTATCTGGCGCTGCGCACGGTGTTGGTGACCCGTCACGAAGACTTTCCGATCTTCGACGCCGTCTTTACTCAATACTGGAATCCCCCAGTCGAAGAGCCGCCGCGCCTGCAGGATACCAACGGGGCCGAGCTGACGGGTGGGAGCAGCGACGGTCAGCAGCCGGCGCCGGCAGTCATGGAGTGGCTCGATCAGGCCCTGCAGGCCGAAGGCGAGGAGCCCATTGCCGCGTACAGCCCGGCCGAGACGCTCACACGCAAGGACTTCAGCGCCTTCTCCGCGTCGGAACTCGACGAAATGAGCCGGCTCGTCGTGGCCATCGCGCGGAAAGTGGCCACCCGTCTCAGCCGCCGAACGCGCGCGGTGCAGCGGAGCCATCACATCGACCTGCGGCGCACCATCCGGCACAGCCTGCGGCGGGGTGGGGAAGTCCTCGATCTCGCCTATCGCCGGCGCAAGATCCAAAAGACGCGCGTGGTGCTGGTGGCCGACGTCAGCGGCTCGATGGACCTGTACAGCCGCTTCCTGATTCAGTTCATCTTCGCGCTGCAGCATGCCCTCGGGCAGATCGAGACTTTCGTCTTCAGCACGTCCCTGACGCGGGTCACCGACGCGATGTCGGAGGCGGATCTGCAGCGGGCGCTGGACGAGGTCGCGCAGCGGGTGCCGGACTGGTCGGGGGGGACCAAGATCGGATACAGTCTGCAGTCCTTCCTCGATGCGTACGGCCGGGATCTGCTCGGGGCGCGGACGGTGCTGATCATCATCTCCGATGGCTGGGACACCGGGGAGATCGACGTGCTGCAGCGGGCGATGGAAGAACTCAAACTGCGGACCGGCCGCATCATCTGGCTGAATCCGCTGCTGGGCGGTACGGGGTACGAACCGATCTGCCAGGGCATGCGTGCGGCGCTGCCGTTCGTCGACGTGTTCGCATCCGCCCACAACCTCGATAGCCTGCGGCAGCTGGAGAAACACCTTGCCGCACGAAACAGATAAATGAAAGAACTCGCCGAGATCCTTGATGCGATCGAGCAATTCGCCCACGCCGGCGAGTCGATGGCGCTGGCCACGATCGTCGGTGTGCGGGGATCCACCTACCGGCGCGAAGGGGCCCGGCTGCTGCTGACGCGCGACCAGCGGATGGTGGGGAATATCAGCGGCGGCTGTCTGGAGAGCGATGTCATGGTCGTCGCCGATGAGGTCATGACCACCGGCCGTCCCCGTCTGGCTTCCTACGACCTGACGGCCGATGACGATGCCGTGTGGGGGCTGGGACTCGGGTGCAACGGAGCGATCGATGTCTTTGTCGAGCCGGTGGACCCCGCGGCGGAGATCTTTGCCGTCCTGCGCGCCGCCATCGCCGGCGAACAGACGCTGGGCGTTGTCACCGTTCTCGAAGGCCCGTCGGCCGGAGCCCGGCTCATCGTCAAGCCCGACGGCTCACACACCGGCGCACTCGGCGACCCGGCGGCCGATGCGAGGGCGGTACGGGCGGCGCGCGCGGTGATGGTCGAAGGAACCTCGCGCCAGCGATCGCTGGGCTCCGGGCAGGGTGCGGTGCGGGTCTTCATCGAGGTCCTGCGGCCGGCCGTCCGGCTCGTGGTCTGCGGGGCGGGGCATGATGCGATCCCCGTGGTGCAGCATGCCGCGGCGCTGGGCTGGCGGACCGTCGTCGTCGATCAGCGCCAGCGGTTCCTCACAGCCGAACGCTTTCCCGGCGCCCAGAAGTTCATCCACGCCGATCCGATCTCGGCCGCGGCGAGCATCCCCATCGACGACCGCACGTACGTCGTCGTGATGACCCACAACTACCTGCATGATCGTGACCTCCTGCGAGGACTGCTGGCCACCAGCGCGATGTACATCGGCATGCTCGGCCCCCGCGCCCGGACCGAGAAGATTCTGGCTGAGCTCGAGCGGGAGGCCGGTCCTATCTCCGAGCGAGACCGAGCCAGAGTGTATGGACCGGTCGGCCTGGATGTGGGAAGCGAGACGCCCGAAGAGATCGGGCTTGCCGTCTGCGGAGAGATTCTATCCGTCGATACCGGACGCAGCGGCGGATTCCTCCGCCAGCGGCTCGGTCCCATTCACGCCGCCCGTCAGTGACTGATCACCTGCCGAAGGTGGCGGCGGTCATTCTCGCCGCCGGACCCAGCCGCCGGATGGGCCGTCCCAAGCTGGCCCTGACCGTCA
>JBIOXT010000248.1:0-7699 GCA_044869795.1 bacterium
GCGCCCATTCGCGTAAGGAAGACACGAGGGGGCCCGGGCGCGGAGACGCCTCGTGGCGAGATCGCATTCCACGCCGGTGCCTGAGCTCACGCGCGACGAACTCGCGGCGTTCGACGATCTGGTCGACCGCTATGGGCGGCACGTCTACAACATTGCCTACCGGCTGACCGGACGGGAGGCGGACGCGAAGGACCTGGCGCAGGAAGCATTCATTCGTGTGTTCAGGGCGTTCCGGCGCATCGATCCCGAGGCGCACCTGGAGAGCTGGCTGTACCGGATCGTCCAGAACCTGTACATCGATTCCCTGCGCCGCCGGCCAAAGGCCCGGATCGAATCACTGGACGTACCCGTCACGACGACCAAGGGCGGCGAGGTCCCACGTGAAGTGACCGATCCGGGGAGCGGACCCGAGGCGACGGTTATGGACGCGCAGCTGGACACGGATGTCCAGGGGGCGCTGATGGGGTTGAATCCGGATCTGCGGATGGTGGTCGTGCTCAGCGACGTGGAAGGCTATGCGTATGAAGAAATCGGGGCAATGCTGAAGATCCCGGTGGGCACCGTGAAGTCACGGCTGCACCGGGCGCGCAAGACGCTGCAGGGGCAGCTGACGGGTGCGATGGCCCGGCGGCGGGGAGGCAATCGCGTGGTGGAGGGTGGCTCGAGATGACACATGCACGGGCGGAGCGAATGCTCTCGGCGCTGGTTGACAATGAGTTGACCGCCGACGAGTTGACGCTGGTCCGCGCCCATCTCGCGCAGTGCGAGGCGTGCCGGGCCTCGCTGGAGCGGCTGACCGCCGTCAAACAGCTGCTGGGGACCCTCCCCGAGCACGATCCCCCCGCGGCCTACTGGGAGAGTCTGCGCGCCGCGGCGGTTGCCGCGGCTCCGGCGCGGACCAACGTACTCGATGTCATCCGGGGGGCGTTTCGCCGTCCGGCTGTTTCGCTGGCAGCCCTTGCCGCCGTCGTCCTACTGATCATGCTGCCGCTGGTGAAAGGCCGCGTGGACCGCCTGCGCGCCGCGGAGATCGGGGTCGATGTCTACGTGCACGAGTATGCCGTCGCCTCGTCGTACGATCCATTTGCCGACCGCGCCTACCTGGGTCTGTTGATCGGCGATGCCGGCCGGGCCCTGATCGGCGATCCACGCCCGCAGCCCGGAGACGAACGGTGATCCGACCCGCCGCCGGCGCGGTGCTCGTGCTGGTCATCTGGGCGGCGGTGGCCCTTCCGGCGTGGCCGCAGGCGGCGCTGCCCTCGGTCAGAGTGGTCATCCAGACTGTGCTGGATGCGCCCGCCCTGATCGATTACGAAGGGACCAAGGTCATGTCCGCGGTGCGCGGCGACCGCGCCCAGACGGTCACGGTCCTCGAATCGTACAAGCGGCCCGGCAAATTGCGCCTGGAATTCTTGTCGCCGGAATCGGTCGGCGCCCGCCTCATCGTCGACGACGGCGCCACGACGTGGCAGTACGAGCCGACCCTGCACGTCGTCATCCAGGGACCCTCCTTCGTCGGAGGCCGCCGGGACGACGAGTTCCGCACGATCATGGAGCGCTACGTCCCGCGGGTGCTCGGGATCGAAGAGGTCATCGGCCGCGAGACCGTCGTGCTCTCGCTGCGGGCGCGCCGCGGAGGCGCGGAACGGCGGTTGTGGGTGGATCGATCCACCGGCGTGCTGCTGCGGACCGAGGAGCGCGACGCCGCCGGCGGGCTCGCGTTTTCATCCTTCTTCACCCGCATCAGCTACAGCCTCAATCTCCCTTCGGCCTTGTTCCGGTTCCAGCCGCCTGCGGGGGCCCGGATTTTTTCGTTCTACCTTTCCGGAGATCCGGTCACGGATCCCGAGGCGCTGGCGCGGCAGGCCGGCTTTGCCGTCATCGTCCCGCCGACCCTCGCAGGCGGGTATCGCTTCCTGCATGGGGCGACCGCAACGTACGGCGCATTCTCCGCCGCGACGGTCACCTACGGCGATGGGATCAGTGTACTCTCGGTCTTCCAGACACCGTCACGGCGCATGGCGTTTCCCCAGGCCGGTGCGGTGGTCGCGCTTCCCGGGGGAGGCAGCGGCCGGTTGCTGGACCTCGGGTACTTTCGGATCTTGATGTGGGAGGCCGGCGGCCTGCGCCTTGCGGCTGTCGGCGTGCTCGCGTCCGCGCAGCTCATCGCGCTGACCGGCGAACTTCGTCGCTAGTCAATCTTCCCAATCTGCAATCAAACTGCTGCCCGCCCGGTAGTGGGTCAATTTGAAATGGCTCGGGGGCGGCGGTTTGCTCGGGGGCGGCCCCTCGCTCCGAGTCGGGCGGCTCGGATTGACGTTGCAGGCCTCCCGTCCCCTGCGGCGCTCGCCTGCCAATCTGTAGCTACGGATCACTACCGGTCCCTTCCGCGTCCCGCGACACCAGCCTGGCAGAAAACGAGCAGCGGTTTAAACTGACCCACCCCCCCCGCCCGATTGCATGCAGGTAATTGGGTGGATTCGGTAGATTGAGTAGATTGAGAAGATTGGGGAGATTGAGCAGTTTGAGTATGTTGGTGGCCCTGGCCACGCTGGCAATCCCTTCGCGGGTGCTGCAGCTCCATCGCGCCGCCGTCGTCGTCGATCTGCACAGCGACATCCTGCAGGAAGTCGCCAGCGGCGCCCGCGACGTTGGCGCGCGATCGACCGTCGGCCACATCGATTTGCCGCGCCTGCGGGAAGGCGGAGTGGACGTCCAGGTGTTCGCCGCCTTCATCCACCCGCGCGAAGCACACCGCGGCTTCGCCCGCGCGATCGAGCTGATCGACGGATTCGACCGCATGATCGCCGCGCACGGACGGGTCATCGGCCGCGCCACGACGGTCCAGGAGATCGACGCGCTGCTCCGCAGCGGGCGGATCGCGGGCGTGCTCTCGATCGAAAACGGCGACGCGCTGAGCGCCGAGGTGGCGAACGTCGACGCGCTGTACCGCCGCGGCGTGCGGATCATGGGATTGACGTGGAATCCCAGCAATGCCCTCGCCGACGGTGCGTTGGAGCACCGCCACAACGGCCTGACCGCCCTGGGCCGGGCCGTCGTGAAGCGGATGCAGGAGCTGGGTATCGTCGTCGACGTGTCTCATCTGTCCGAGAAGAGTTTCTGGGACGTGCTGGCCGCGTCCAGGGGACCGCTGATGGCGACCCATTCGGACGCGGCGGCGATTGTGCCGCACCCGCGCAACCTCACCGACGCCCAGCTGCGGGCGATGGCGGCGCGGGGCGGGGTGGTGGGGGTAAATTTCTACCCCGCCCACTCCGGGGGCGCGTCAATCGAGTACGTGCTGCGGCAGATCGACCATATGGTGAAAATCATGGGGGTCGATCACGTCGGCCTGGGGTCTGATTTCGATGGGTTTACCGGACGCGTGCGCGGCCTCGAAGACGCCTCGAAGTTCGCCAACCTGACCGTCGGTCTTGTTGCCCGCGGCTATACGCCAGAGCACATCAAGAAAATCCTCGGCGGCAATGCGCTCCGCCTGTTCCGGCAGGTCTGGGGGCGCTAGCCGGTTGCTGGCGCCATCGCCAGGATGGCCTCGCGGATGATCGTCGCCGCCATGACGGCGGTGCGCCCCGACGGGTCGTAGGGCGGCGAGACTTCCACCAGGTCCAGACCGATCACCCGCAGTCCCGACAACCGGCGGACGAACGCCAGCAGCTCCCGGCCGCTGACTCCCTCGGGTTCAGGATTCCCCGTGCCGGGGGCTTCGGATGGATCGAGGACGTCGATATCGATGGTCACGTAGACGGAGCGGCCGGCGAGCCATTCCCAGATCGGCGCTGGGACGTCCAGGCCGCGGCTGTGCAACGTCAACGTCTCCGCCGCGAATGCGAACTCTTCGGCGGTCCCGGCGCGCACGCCCAGCTGGATCAGCCGCTCGCCGCCGACGTGCTCGACGATGCGGCGCATCACCGTGGCATGGGAGATGGATCGTCCGTCGTACCGATCGCGGAGATCAGTGTGCGCGTCGAGCTGAACGATCGCCAGATCGGGGTGCGTGGCGGCGAGGGCCGTGATCGCCCCAAGCGTGATCGTGTGCTCGCCCCCCAGCAGCAGCGGGACCGCGTCCCGAGGCGTGTCCCCCAGCGCCTGCGCCGTCGCCGCGACCATCGCTTCGGCCGAGCGGCCCGTGACGTCAAGATTTCCGAGATCAGAGAGGGCGATCGTGTCGAGGGATCTGCGGAGGACAGGGCTGTAGGTCTCGATGCTCTCCGACGCCCAGCGGATCGCGTCGGGGCCGTGGCGGCTTCCGGGGCGGAACGTGGACGTCGCGTCGTAGGGGACTCCCAGCAGCCGGATCGCGGGCCGCGCGTGCGGTCGGGCACTCAGGAAGGACACGACTCGGTTACGGCCGATCGAGCGCGGGTACCGCCGGCATCGTCAGCGCCACGTGGTGCGCTGCAGGATTGTAGAACGCCGTCGCGATGCCGGTCAGCCGGGCGTCGATCTCGCCGGGTGTCAGGCTGCGCGGGTCGATCTGCCGGGACGCGCACGTGAATCCCCACAGCACGCCCGGGTAGGAAGGGACCGGGGCCCAGTACGGCGCGACGATCGGGAAGAGGGCGGCGAGGGCGGCCCGCACCTGCTCGCCGAGCTGAGCCTGGTACAGCAGCGACCCGCTCTGCATGGCCAGGACGCCGTCCTCGGTCAACACGCGGGCGCATGCTCCAAAGAAGGCGTCCGAGAACAATCCGACGCCCGGTCCCTTGGGATCCGTCGAGTCGACCGCGATGACGTCGAACCGCTCGGATGTGTTCTGCACGAACGCGATCCCGTCGCCGACGAGGACCCGCGATCGCGGGGCGTCGAACGCCCCGGCGCTGATCTGGGGCAGGTAGTCGCGGCTGACGGCGAGGACCTCGCCGTCGATGTCCACCATCGTGGCCTGCTCGAGCGGATGCTTGAGCGCTTCTTCCAATGCCCCGCCGTCCCCGCCGCCGATGATCAGCATCCGCCGGGGCGCGGGATGCGTGATCACCGGCAGATGCACCAGCATCTCGTGGTAGATGTACTCGTCCCGCTCGGTGGTCTGCACGGCATCGTCGAGGACCAGCATCCGGCCGAACGCATCGCTGTGTACGATCTGGATCCGCTGGTAGGCGGACTGCCGGTCGAACAGGATGCCGTCCACCTGTGTTGCCTGCACGAAGCCCGGACCGACAATGTCGGCGATCCACTCGCTCACGCCGACACCCCGGGAGCGGGCCAGAAGACGGCCGCAGCGATCGCACACCCGATGCGCTCGACAACGTGCTCCCGGACCGCCACGACGATGTCGCTGGTCGGCAGCCCGCGCAGGCTCATCGCTTCCTCGACCATCCCCCGCACGATCGCTTCGGCATTGTCCCCGGTGCCGGTGTGCTGGTACTCCATGATCACGCCGTAGGCGCCGCGGGAAAACCCGAGGCCCACCGCGGCCGCGATCCGCTCTCCCGGCGTGTGGCTGGTGATCTTCGCATAGACCGCGGGGGTGAGCATGCCGGCCACGAAGGCGGGGACCGGAGTCACGGAGATGCCCGCAGGGAGGATGCTGGTGACGCGCAGGAAGTTGAGGTTGGCAATGCCGGCATCCATCAGCGCGCGGTCGAACGCCGTCAGTTCGGTCCGGCCCTCACCGCTCCCTGCTACCGCCGATACCGCGCGAGGCGTGTCCCACATCGATCGGCAATCCTCCTGGGGTAACCCACCCTAACTTTCTCGTATCCGGCAGCCCTCCCTCTCGCGGGCGGATCGGAGGCCCGCCGGCCGCGTCGCGGCGACGGTAGAATGATCTAGAGCGGGGCATATGGTCAGGAAGGAGTGGGCCGATGCGACGACTGGTGAGTGCGTTGCTGAGTACCGCGCTCGCCGCCGCAGCGCTGGCGGCGGCACGGCCGGCGCCGTCTGCGGCCGCTGGCGCGGGTCCGGTGCTGGGCGCCGTGGCCGCCAGCGGGGCCGACTTCGCCGCGCTGCACAAGGCCGGAGCGGCGGCCGTGAAACTCGTGGCCGATTGGTCGGAGCTGGAGCCCGCGAAAGGACAATTTGTTTGGAAGCCCCTCGATGACGTGATCGCGGCGGCCACCGCGGCCGGCCTGACCGTGGTGATCGTCCTCGCCTACACCCCGAAGTGGGCGTCACTGGCCACCGGCCCGGAACTCTCCAGCCGCGAGATCTATAGCCGGCAGCCGCCAAAGCGGATTGCCGACTGGGAAGCCTTCGTCACCGCAGTCGTGACCCGCTACAAGGCCAAGGTGAAAGCCTGGCAGATCTGGACCGCGCTGAACCTGCCGCTGTTCCGCGGCACGGCGACGGAGTATCTGGCGATGCTGCGGGCGGCGCGTATGAAGAGCAAGGCCGCCGATCCATCCAGCCGCATCATCCTGGCGACGCCGCAGGGGATGGATCTGTCCGGGATCCGGCGCGCGCTCGCGCAGGCCGGTGCGGCGTTCGATGCCGTCTCGTTGAACCCGGCGGGGATGAGCCCCGAGGCGTTGATGCGCCCGCTGCGCATCATTCGCGAACGCGTCTTCGATGCGCAGTCCAAGAGCATCTGGCTGGAGTGGGATCCGCGTACCGCCGGTGACCGCCAGACCTGGGCGGGTCAGTTCGCGAAGATCCTCGGCATCGCCCGGGCCTTCGGGGTCGAACGGCTGTTTTGGTTCGCGCCGCCCGCCGCGGAGGTGGACGCGGCGAGGAGCGTCTTCGAGGAGCGGATCGGTGACCGACCATTTGTCGGATACCTTGTCCGACAGGGCGCGATCGTGCTCGCCTTTGGGGACACCTCGACGACGCTGCTGGCGTGGACCCCGGCCGGAGAGGTGCAGGTCCAGGTCGACCCCTCGGCCAGCATCTACGCCGTCGGCGGAACCGCCCGGCAGGGTACCGTCGCCGGCGACCGACTCACCGTGAGCCTCGGAGCCGATCCGGTGGTCATCGCTGAGGCCGGACCGTCGCTGGCAGCGGAGGCGAAGACGACCCTGCAGACCCACGGGCTGCCTCTCCCGGCCTCACCGCGGGACTACAGTCAGGCCGCCGAGGTCAAGGCGAAGCTGGGCAAAGCGAACGTCGAGGAGGGACTCTACAACATGCCCTTCCGCGCGCGTAAGAACGGCGCCGTGGAGGTGGTCGAGGTCGACGGCAGCGAAGCCGTCCGGACCAACGCCTCGAAGGAGATCGTGTTCATCTACTTTGATATCGATGATTCCTTCCTCTATTACGTGGACAACCGGGCCGCGATCGAGGTGGCCGTCGAGGTCCGCGGCGCCAGCGCGCCCAAACAGCTGGGGTTCAATCTGCTCTACGACTCGATGACGGGCTACCGCTTCACGCCGTGGCAGTGGGTCGAGGCCAAACCGGGTTGGGTGACCTACACCTTCAAACTCACCGATGCGGGGTTCGCCAATACGTGGGGATGGGACTTCGCCATCACCGCGGTGGGGAATCGCAAGGAAGATCTGACGGTCCGCAGCGTCACCGTGCGCAAAGCTCCCAAACCCTGAGTCCGACGGCACGGGGCCCAAAGGGGTCGGCATGAGGAAGCGCGAACGCTTCCTCATCCCGGCTCCTTGTCGTTTCCGGCGTCGGGTGGGTGCTGCGTGAGGCAGACGATGAAGGGGGAGGGAGTACGATGCGTGGGCAGAGCCCGATGAAGACGTCGCTGAAGCTCACCGTGGTGGTCCTGGCCGCAGTCCTGGCCGCTGGA
>JBIOXT010000249.1:0-5779 GCA_044869795.1 bacterium
CCGATGGACGCCAGACCCTGACCGGCTGCGCGTTCCGAGGCGGTGCCACCGGCGCGCTCGCGGCCGATCCGACGAACGCCGGCCGGCTGTACTACGTCTATACCGAAAACAATGGTACGGCCAGTGCCACGCAGACGGACATCATGCTCGTCCAGTCCAGCAACGGCGGCGTGAGCTGGACGTCGCCGGTCGCCGTCAACAGCAGTACCAAAGATCAGATCTATCCGTGGGCCACCGTCAATGGCAACGGGTTCCTGCAGGTCGGCTACATCGACCGGGATCGCGGTCCCGTGGCGGGGCAGCCGTGTGTCTACGGCTACACGCTCTCCTCGGCGACCACCGTGCCTGCGGGCGCCTTCACTCACCAAGCGTTGGAGACGCAGCCGTCCATCGCCTCGGACAGCCGCTGGTTCAGGTCGCCGACAACCAGTGTGCCGAACAATACCCGCTTCATCGGCGACTACTTCAACATCGCCGCGGCCTCGGACGGCACGATCTGGGCCGACTGGACCGACATGCGACGGACTGTCAACATCTTCGGACGATCAGGCAAGACGCAAGATGCTGTAGCAGCAAAGAAACCATAGTCCTGGTTTCCGGCCACGGGCCGCGCTCGAGCCATCGGGCGCGGCCTTTTTTTGACCTTCCCCTAGTCAAGCACCGACCGCGCCAGCGTGAGGACGGCGACCTCTTGAGCCCCTGCCCCACGCAGCGCGCGGGCACATTCTCCCGCCGTGAACCCCGTCGACAGGACATCGTCGATCAGCAGCAGGCGCCGGACGTTCACCGGTCCGGCCACAAATGCCCGCCGGATATTGACCCGCCGTTCCTGAAGTGAAAGGCCGCTTTGGGCCTCGGTGTCACGCATGCGTTGAAGCACGCCAAGGGCCAGCGGCCGGCGCAAAACGGCAGCGACTTCCTGCGCCAGGACTTCGGCCTGATTGAAGCCGCGCGCCGCCTGACGGGCCGGATGCAGCGGGACGGGGATGACGACATCACAGGCGCGAAGGAGCGGATCCCGCGCAGCGACATCGGCCATCAACCGGCCCAACGGCCCGCCCAGTGCCAGGCGGCCCTTGAACTTCAACGCATGGACGGCATCGCGCAGGGCGCCGTCATAGACGCCAGCTGCCCTCGCCCGCCGGAACCGCAGGCGCCGGTGGCGGCATGGAATGCAGGTGAAGACCAGATCCGGCGGTCCGCGCAGGGGCTTCCCGCACCGCTCACAGACGGGCGGATGGATGAACCGGAAGCGCCCGACGCACTCCCGGCACAGCACGTCCGGCCCCGCGGTCCGGCAGACCTGGCAGGCCGACGGAAACAGCAGATCGACGACTCCGCGGAGCAATGCCACGGCCCGAGCCTAATTGAGGCCCGGGCCGTCGTCACTCCCTCAACTGGGTCAACTTTTCTGCATTCTTTCGTTCGCCCGTTCGCGGTTCGCCGTTCGCGCAGCAGTTTGCAACTCAGGTTCCCTCGTCCCACGACGCCAGGTACTTCCGTTGTTCGGGGGTCAACTCGTCGATCCGGATGCCCATCGCCTCCAGCTTCAGCCGGGCCACCAACTGGTCGATCTCGACAGGCACCGTGTAGACCTGATGCTGCAAACCGGCGGCATTCTTCACCAGATATTCGACGGTGAGCGCCTGGTTGGCAAAACTCATGTCCATCACCGCCGCCGGATGGCCCTCCGCGGCGGCCAGATTCACCAACCGGCCTTCCGCGAGCAGGTAGATCCGGCGCCCGTCGGTCAGCCGGTACTCCTGCACGTGCTCCCGAACCTCCCGCGTCGCGACCGCCATCGTCTGGAGTGCCGGGATGTCGATCTCCACGTTGAAGTGGCCGCTGTTGGCGAGGATCGCGCCGTCCTTCATCACGTCGAAGTGTTCGCGGCGGATGACCGACCGGTCGCCCGTGACCGTGATGAACAGGTCGCCGATAGGTGCGGCATCGGCGAACGGCATCACCTGATACCCTTCCATCACCGCCTCCAGCGCGTGGAGGGGCGAGACCTCCGTCACGACGACCCGCGCGCCCATCCCGCGGGCCCGCAGCGCCAGGCCGCGGCCGCAGGATCCGTACCCGCAGACGACGAGCGTCCGGCCCGCGAGCAGCAGGTTCGTGGCCCGCATGATGCCGTCGATCGTGGACTGGCCGGTCCCATAACGGTTGTCGAACAGGTGCTTGGTCTTCGCGTCATTGACCGCGACGATCGGATATTTCAGCGCCCCGTCCCGCGCCATCGCGCGGAGGCGGATCACACCGGTCGTCGTCTCCTCCGTCCCGCCGAGGACGTCGGGCAGGACGTCGGGCCGGTCATGGTGGATCGTCGAAACCAGATCGGCCCCGTCATCCATCGTGATGTTGGGCTTGCCGTCGAGCGTCTGATGGATATGCCGGTAGTAGGTGTCCCGATCCTCCCCCCTGATCGCAAAGACCGCGATCTCATCCTCCACCAGCGCCGCGGCCACGTCGTCCTGGGTGGACAGCGGATTGCTGGCGCAGAGCCGGATCTGCGCGCCCCCCGCCGCCAGCGTGCGCATCAGGTGCGCCGTCTCGGTGGTGACGTGCAGGCACGCCGCCACGCGGATGCCGCGCAGCGGCCGCTCCCGCCCGAACCGCTCCCGGATCTGGTGCAGCACCGGCATCTCGGCGCCAGCCCACTCGATCCGCTGGCGACCCTTCTTAACCAGCGTCATGTCCTTGACGTGATGCTCCATACGCTGAGGCCTCCAGTCGTAATTGCGTAGAGGGAAAGCGACGAAGCAATCTCAGGGTGTTCCGAGATTGCTTCGCTTCACTCGCAATGACGTGCGACGTCTACTCGATGAAGTCCTTCAGGCGCTTGGAGCGCGAGGGATGGCGCAGTTTCCGCAGCGCCTTCGCTTCGATCTGGCGGATCCGTTCGCGGGTGACGCCGAACTCCCGGCCTACTTCCTCCAGCGTGCGGGGACGGCCGTCGTCGAGTCCAAACCGCAGCTTCAGCACCTTCCGCTCACGCGGTGTCAACGTCTCCAGCACGTCCTCGAGCTGTTCCTTCAGCATCGTGAAGGAGGCGGCTTCCGCCGGAGCGAGGGCCTCCTGATCCTCGATGAAGTCCCCGAGGTGGCTGTCTTCCTCCTCGCCGATGGGCGTCTCCAGGGAGATCGGCTCCTGGGCGATCTTGATGATCTCGCGCACGCGTTCCACCGGCAGGGCCATCGCCTCGGCAATCTCCTCGGCCGTCGGCTCGCGGCCCAGGTCCTGCAGCAGCGTGCGGGAGATCCGGATCAGCTTGTTGATCGTCTCCACCATATGGACCGGGATGCGGATGGTCCGGGCCTGATCGGCCAGGGCGCGGGTGATCGCCTGGCGGATCCACCAGGTGGCGTACGTGCTGAACTTGTACCCTTTGCGCCAGTCGAACTTCTCGACGGCGCGGATCAGCCCCAGGTTCCCCTCCTGGATCAGGTCGAGGAACAGCATCCCGCGGCCGACGTACTTCTTGGCGATGGAGACGACCAGGCGCAGGTTGGCCTCGATGAGGCGGCGTTTGGCCTCTTCCTCGCCCTTTTCCATGCGCTGGGCGAGCTCGACCTCCAGCTCCGGCGACAGCAGGGAGACCTTGCCGATCTCCTTGAGGTACATCCGGACCGGGTCGTCGATCGCGACGCCCTCGGCCTCGCGGGGCTCCTCGTCCTCCTTGCCCTTGCCCTCGGCTTCCTTCGCGTCCTCGACGACGTCGACGCCCTGGGCCAGCAGCACGGAGTACACCCGGTCGATCAGCTCGATGTTCTGCTCGGCCTCAGGGAACTGCTCGAGGATCTCGTCGTGGGTCAAATAGCCGCGCTTCTTGCCCAACTCGACCAGGGCTGTCAGCTCGGCGGGCATCTCTTCGGTTGTCTGGGTCTGCGGCGGGGCCGCTTTCTTCTTGGCCATGGTCCTCACCTCCCTTCCGGGAGGTTTGTGGTGCCAACCAGTTTTAGATACGCTACCTGCAATCTGCGAACCTCCTCACTGTCGCCGGCGGCTTGAGCCGCCTGGATTTCCTTTGCCAGGAGCTCCCGCTGCTTGGCCGCAGGCTCCCGCTCGGTGAGGAAGGCAATCGCTTCGGCAAGCACTTTCGGCTTGTCTTTTTCCTCTACCGGCGGATCCTCGAACAGCATCCGCAGGAACAGCGCCTGTCCCCCTTCACTTAGACGCTCGCGAAGCCGGCTGGATTCCTCGTCCGGGCCCTCGAACAGCGCTTCCGCAAGCGCCCTGTGGACCGGGTCGGCAAAGTCGGCCGGGTCGAGCCGGGCGGCCACCTCCGGGCGCAGCGTGGGCTCGTGGATCATCAGGTGGAGCACCAGCCGCTCGGCCTGCACCCGGGCACGTTCGGGCGGGGTCTCCAGCGGCGGCTGGGCGCCGCGTCCGGCGCGCCCCCGGCCCTTCGTCCGCAGCCGCTGGCGGATCGCGTCTTCCCGCAGGTCGAACCGCTCGGCGAGGGCCCTCACGTATTCGGCCTGCCGGACGGGATTGGCGACGGCGCCGAGGGCCGGGATGAGCTCGTCGACGATCTTCACCTTCCCCTCCACCGACACGGCGTCATACCGGCGCACCGCCATGGCGACCTGGTAGTCAAACACCGGCAGCGCCTCGGCCAGCAGGCCGCGGAACGCGTCGGCGCCCTTGGTGCGCAGAAACTCGTCGGGGTCCCCGGCGGGCAGCACCACCACGCGCACGGGCAGTTCCGCCTCGTCAAACAGCGCCATCGCCCGCTCCGAGGCCGCCATTCCCGCGGCATCAGCGTCGTAGACCAGCGTCGCCCGGCCGGCGAATCGCTTCATCAGCAGGACCTGCTCCGCCGACAGCGCCGTCCCCAACGACGCGACGGCGTTGGTGATGCCGAACTGGTGGCAGGTCACGACGTCGATGTTGCCTTCCACCACCACGATCTCATCGGAGTGACGGATCGCATCGCGGGCCAGCGACAACGCGTAGAGTGTCTTGCCTTTCGCGAATGCCGCCGTCTCCTTGGAGTTCAGGTACTTCGGCTGCGCGTCGGGGTCCAGCGTCCGTCCACCGAACGCCACCGGCCGGTCCTGCAGGTCCACAATCGGGAACATCACCCGGTGGCGGAACAGGTCGTAGTACCCTTCACCCCGCTGCCGCGGCTGCACGAGCCCGGCCTGCTCCAGCAGGGCCGGCTGATACCCCTTCCGTGTCAGCGCGCTGAGCAACCCGTCCCACTCGGCCGGGGCATACCCGAGTTGAAAGCGCTCGACGGTAGGATCATCGATCCCCCGCCGCTTCAGGTACTCCCGGGCGGCCCGGCCGACGCGTGGATCGGCCAGCTGGTCCCGGAAGAACGCCGCGGCGGCCGCGAGCGCCCGGGTCAACCGTTCCCGCTCCGAGGCCCGCCGGTTTTCCTCCGGCGTCCGCTCCAGGCGTACTCCCGCGCGCCGGGCAAGCTCTTGGACGGCTTCGGGAAATGTGAGGTTTGCCGTCTGCATGACAAAGTCGAACGCGCTGCCGCCGCGCGAGCAGCCAAAGCAGTGCCACAGCCATTTCTCCCGGTCGACGTGGAACGACGGGGTCTTCTCCTGGTGGAACGGGCACAGACCCTTGTAGTACTTCCCGGCCTTTTTCAGCGCCACGTGGGCCGAGACCAGGTCCACCAGATCGACCTTGCGGCGGATCTCTTCCTTGAGGTCAGGTGACAGAAAACCCGGCATCACAGCTTCACAGCTTCCCCACTGCAAAGGGCCCTATCTCAACATGAGATAGGGCCCTCCGCACACCGTTGTGGCTAAATGTG
>JBIOXT010000250.1:0-16384 GCA_044869795.1 bacterium
CCGTCACCACGTCCCACAGATTGACCAGCGTTTGGCCCCGGCGGGTGTCGGCGGTCAGCAGGATCGCGGCCAGGTTGATGATGAGGTGGATCAGCGCGAACGACAGATAGACCGCAATCGCCGAGGTCGTCACCTTTCGCCTGAACCAGATGGTGGAGGCAACCGCGATGATGCCGAGCGCCAGCAGGACGGCCCCGCCCAGGGATTCGAACGTCGCGATGGCTGCCTGCGCCTGGGGACTGAGGACCCGGCTGCCGGTCAGGTTGTCGACGACGAGGTGGTCGAAGATCTGGATGCCGGCCACGACGCCGAAGAACTCGAGTCGCTGCCAGCGGTTGGGGACGAGTGCCTCGGATGCTTCAAGCCGGCGCGGCATGGGGGGTTGGTTCGCGGCCCCAGAGTTGCTCCCCGTTACATCCTAGTTGCACCGAAATGGTACTGTTACGCAAAGGTGACATAGGATGCTCCGCCAGCTCCCGCTGTTGACACGGTTCACCCTGGTCAGCCTCACGGTGACGATCCTCATCGCCGTGGGGTTCACGCTGCTGCTGAACCGGCAGATCGTGCAGGAGACGCTCGAGAGCGCCGCGGAGACCGCCGCGGACGCGGTGACCTTCATCATCTCGCCGGTGGTCTCGGCCAAGGACTTCAGCGGGCCGACGCCTGAGAACATCAAGGTCTGGGAAGAGCGCGTCCAGCGGATCCTGGGCACCGCGAACATCGTGCGCGTCAAAGTCTGGAGCAAAAAAGGCCAGGTCATCTACTCCGACGACACCTCGCTGATCGGGAAGAGCTATCCGCTCTCCGACCAGCACGAACTGGCCGAGGCCCTCGAAGGCGAAATCGAAACGGAGGTCAGCGACCTCCAGAAGTCCGAGAACGTCGCGGAGCGCCATTTCGGCCGGCTGTTGGAAGTCTACGTGCCGATCAAGCCCGCGGACTCGAACCGGATCGAAGGCGTCTACGAGGTGTACACGAGCTTCATCCCGCTGCAGGAGCGGATCAGCCGCCAGCAGCGCGCGATTGTCACCGCCTCGGCCGCCGCGTTCACGCTGCTGTTCGGGTCGCTGTTCCTGCTCGTGCGCGGGGCCAGCCGTCAGCTCAACCAGCTGGCGTCGTTCACGGAGCTCAATCCCAACCCCGTGCTCGAAACGGACGAGGCCGGGCGGCCGACTTACGTCAATCCGGCGACGGAGCGCGCGTTTCCCGACCTCAAGACCGGGAAGCCCCCGGAGCTGACGTCGGCGCTGGCGACGGCGGGGAGCGTGATGCCGGCCGATGCGCCGTCGTCGGTGCGCGACCTCAAGGTCGACAGTTCGTACTTCGAGTTGATCAGTTACCCGACCCGCGAGCGGCTCATCCGCTCGTACATCGTCGATGTCACAGAAAGGAAGAAAGCCGAGGAGAGCACGCGGCGGTACCTGGAGAGACTCTCGGTGCTGCGGGCGATCGACCTCGCGATTACGTCGAGCCTCGATCTCCGAGTGACCCTGAGCGTGTTCCTCGATCAGGCCGGCGCGCACCTGGGCGTCGATGCGGTGGACGTGCTGCTGCTGAACCCGAGTTCGAAGATGCTCGAATTCAGTGCGGGCCGGGGGTTCAGGACGCGCGGCATCGAGCAGACCCGGCTGCGCCTCGGCGAGGGACTGGCGGGGCGCGCGGCACTGGAGCGCACCGCGATCAGCATCCCGGACCTCGCGGAGGCGGCGCAAGACTTCACGCGGCAGCGGATGCTGTCGGCTGAGGACTTCGTGTCGTACTTTGCCGCTCCGCTGATTGCCAAGGGCGAGGTCAAGGGTGTCCTGGAGATCTTCACGAGAACGGCGTTCACCCCCGACCACGAGTGGCTGGACTTCGTCGAGGCGCTGGCAGGCCAGGCGGCGATCGCGGTTGACAACAGCAGCCTGTTCGACGGCATGCAGCGGGCCAACCTCGACTTGACGCTCGCCTACGACGCGACCCTGGAGGGCTGGTCGCGCGCGCTCGACCTCCGCGATCGCGAGACCGAAGGCCATACCCAGCGCGTCGCCGAGCTGACCCTGCTGCTGGCGGAGGCGATGGGCGTCGGCGGCAGCGATTTGCTGAACATGCGCCGCGGCGCGCTGCTGCACGACATCGGCAAACTCGCCGTGCCCGACAGCATCCTCTTCAAGCCGGGCCGGTTGACCGAGGAAGAGTGGGAAGTAATGAAACGCCACCCGGTGGCGGCGTACGAGATGCTGTCCAGCATCGCCTACCTGCGGCCGGCGCTGGACATCCCCTACTCGCATCACGAGAAGTGGGACGGCACCGGCTATCCGCGCGGCCTGCGCGGGGAACAGATCCCTGAAGCCGCTCGCATCTTCGCGATCGCCGACGTATGGGACGCGCTGCGCTCGAACCGCCCCTATCGCCGCGCCTGGTCGGAAGACGACGCGCGCAGGTACATCCGCGAGCAGAGCGGCAAGCACTTCGATCCCGCAGTCGTCGAGGCGTTTTTCGGACTACAATTGGGGACATGATCCCCCGCCCCGAACCCGGCGAACGGGCCCGGGCATTGGTCGCTGTCCCCGGCATCGAGCCGGCGTGGGAACTCCCGATCACCGTCGTCCGCGGGATGTCCGATGGTCCCCGGCTTACCGTCACCGCGGGTATCCACGCGGCTGAGTATCCCGGCATCGCCGCGGCGATGCGGCTGGGTCGCGAGATCAACCCGGAAGAGCTCAGCGGCACCCTCGCCGTCGTCGCCCCGGTGAACCTCCCGGGATTCTTCGAGCGGTCGCTCTACATCAACCCCCTCGACGGCAAGAACATCAACCGCGTCTTCCCTGGGCGCGCGGACGGCTCCCCGGCCGAACGGCTGGCGAGCTTCCTGGTGACCGAGGTCATCACCGGCAGCGACGCCTACGTCGATCTGCACGGCGGCGATCTGGTCGAGGCCCTCGTGCCGTTCGCGCTGTACCAGACCTCCGGCGATGACGTCGAGGTGCGGTCGCGCGAGATCGCGGGCGCATACGATCTGGACTACATCATTGCCGGGCCGCCCGGCACTATCTCGGGCGCGGCGTATTCCGCGGTGGCCTCGGCGGGCATCCCCGCGATCATCGCGGAGGTCGGCCAGCAGGGGATCTACGATCAAGTCTCCGTGGCAAGGCACCTGCACGGCCTGCGCAACGTGATGACCCGGTTGGGGATGCTCACGGGCCTCGTGGAGCGGAAAGTCCGGCCGACGTACCTGAGCGGGTCCAAGTGGCTGTACACGGATCGGGACGCGACGTACCATCCGTCGGTCGAAGTCGGGGAGCAGGTCACGGCAGGACAGACCATCGGCGAACTGCGCGATCTCTTCGGGGATACCCTCGAGGTGCTGAAATCCCCGGCGACAGGCCCGGTGCTGTTCCTGGTGACCTCGCTGGCGGTGAAGAAGGGCAACCCGCTGATCGGCGTGGGCATCGCCTAACCCGATGACCTGCCCGCGCTGCGGCGCTGAGAATCGAGAGGACGCCCAGTTCTGCCGGGAGTGCGGGACGAGGTTGATTTCCGTCTGCCCGAACTGCGGCGCCGCGGTCGAGCCCGCCAGCAAGTTCTGTGACACCTGCGGGACCGCACTCTCCCCGTCGCTGGTCTCCACCCAGTTCGCATCCCCCGCAGCCTATACACCCCAGCATCTCGCCGAGCGGATCCTCACCTCCAAGGTCACACTGGAGGGTGAGCGCAAGCAGGTAACCGTGCTGTTCGCGGACATGAAAGGGTCGACCGAATTGCTCGCCGGACGCGACCCGGAAGACGCCCGCCGCCTGCTCGATCCCGTGCTGGAGCGGATGATCGAAGCGGTCCATCACTACGAAGGGACGGTCAACCAGGTGATGGGCGATGGGGTCATGGCGCTGTTCGGGGCGCCGCTGGCCCTCGAAGACCACGCGGTGCGGGCCTGTTTCGCCGCCCTGCGGATGCAGGAAGCGGTAAAGCGCTACGCCGAGGGCGTCCGCACCAGCCAGGGAATCCCGATCTACATCCGCGTCGGGCTCAACTCGGGCGAGGTCGTCGTCCGGTCCATCGGCTCGGACCTGCACATGGACTACACCGCGGTCGGCGAGACCACCCACCTGGCCGCGCGCATGGAACAACTTGCGCTGCCGGGCTCGATCCTCATCACCCCGCCCACCTTGCAACTGGCGGAAGGATTCATCCAGGTCAAGCCGATGGGTCCGGTCAACCTGAAGGGCGTCGGCGCGGCGGTGGACGTCTACGAGCTGGTGGGGGTCGGCGCCGCACGATCCCGGCTGCAGGCCCGGGCCGCGTCCGGACTCACGAAGTTCGTCGGCCGCACCGCCGAGATGGAGCAGCTCCACCGCGCACTCGAACGCGCCGCCGCGGGTCACGGCCAGGTCGTGGGCATGGTGGGCGATCCGGGGGTTGGGAAATCCCGCCTGGTGCTGGAATTCACGACGTCGCACCGCCTGCAGGGTTGGCTGGTCTTGACCAGCCGGTCGGTCTCCTACGGCAAAGCCACGCCGTACCTCCCGGTGATCGACCTGCTGAAGGCCTACTGCAAGATCGGCGATCGCGACGAGCCGCGGGAAATCCGGGAGAAACTGACCGGGAAATTGCTGGCGCTGGAGCGCGCCCTCGAGCCCACGCTGCCGGTGTTCTTCGAACTGATGCATCTGCCGGTGGATGACCCGCAGTGGCTCGCATTGGATCCCCCCAAGCGCCGCCGGCAAACGCTGGACGCGGTAAAACGCCTCCTCTTGCGCGAGAGCCAGGTGCAGCCGGTGCTGCTGGTGTTCGAGGACCTGCACTGGATCGATTCCGAAACGCAGGCGCTGCTCGACAGCCTGGTCGACAGCCTGCCCACCGCCAGGATCCTGCTGCTGGTGAACTACCGGCCGGAATACCGCCACGCCTGGAGCAACAAGACGTGGTACACGCAGCTGCGCCTGGATCCGCTGGTGGCGGAGAGCGCCGAGGAACTGCTGGCCGCGATCGTGGGCAGCGCTTCAGACACGCAGCCGCTGCGGGCGCTGCTGATCGCCCGCACCGAAGGCAACCCCTTCTTCATGGAGGAGAGCGTGCAGATGCTGGTGGAGACCGGCGCGCTGGCCGGCGAACGCGGCGCCTACCGGCTGGTGACGCCGCTGCCGGCGATCCAGGTCCCGGCGACCGTGCAGGCGATGCTGGCCGCCCGGATCGACCGGCTCGAGCCCGACGCGAAGCGGCTGCTGCAGACCGCCGCCGTCATCGGGAAAGATGTGCCGTTTGCGGTCCTCGCCGCCGCCGCGGAACGGCCCGAAGCGGAGATCCGCAGACACTTGATCCAATTGCAGAGCGCGGAATTGCTGTTGGAAGCCAGCCTCTTCCCGGATCTCGAGTTCACGTTCAAGCACGCGTTGACGTACGAGGTCGCGTACGGAGGGCTGCTCCAGGAGCGCCGGCGCGATCTGCATCGACGGGCCGGTGAAGCGCTCGAGCGCCTGTATCCCGAGCGGCGCGATGAACTCTCCGGCTCGCTGGCCCGGCACTTCCTGGAGGCCGGCGACGTGGCGAAAGGGGTGCCCTATGCGCTGCGGGCCGGAGAGAAGGCGCAGGCGTTGTACGCGCTCGATGAGGCGATCCGGTTCTACGAACGTGCCCGCGCCGCGGCGGCCGGTGCGGACAACGCCGCGCTGGTCGCAATGTGCGACGAAGCGATGGGTAATGCCCAGCTTCAGCACGGCCACCTCGACGAAGCGATCGAGGCCTACGAGCACGCCCTGGCCCACGCCGCCACCCGCGAAGGCCGGGCGGCGTTGAAGCTCAAGATCGGCACCGCGTTCGGCCAGTTCGGCGGCAGCCGCGGCCGGCAGTTGATCAGCGAAGCGCTCGTCGAGCTCGACCCCGACACGCAGCGGGCGGAGCTCGCCAAAGCCAACGCACTGATCGCCCGCTATCACCATTACGCGGGCCGGCACGCGCAGGCGGTGGAGGTCCTCGAACGAGCCCGGGAATTCGCCGAGTCCATCGGTGATGTCCAGACGCTGGAGACCATCTACACCTTCCTCTCCGGGGCCAACCAGCACCTCGGCCGGCCGAAGATCAGCATGGAGTGGGCGCAGCGCGCGCTGGACCTGGGAGAACGCCACAAGAACCCCTACAGCCTCATGGTCGGCTACGAATTCTACGCGGAAAACCTCACCATCATGAGCCGGTGGGACGAATCGCTCGAATTCTGCGATCGCGAGGAGCAGCTGGCGAAACAGGTGGGCGCGGACAACCGGCTGGCGTGGGCGGCGCACAACCGGAGCTGGGCGCTGTACGCAAAGGGCGAGCTGGCCGCGGCCGAAGCGGCCATCCGCCAGGCGCGGGCCCTCGCGGAAGTGACCGGGGAACGGCGGTTGGGATTGTGGTGCGAAGCGAGGCACTCGCTGGTGCAGACCGATCGTGCGCAGGACGGCGAGGCACAGGAAGCGGCCCGGCATGTAATCGCGGCGGCCGATGAGCTGGGAGACCTTCCGATGCGGGCGTACTGCCGGTCCGCGCTTGGGTACTTCCACGTCCAGCGCGAGGAGTATGATGCGGCGGGCCAGGCGTTCGAGGAGGCCACGAAGATCCTTGATGAGACCGACAACCGGGTCGTGCGGATCTTCTCAATTCCCACCCGGGCGGAGGCGCTGTGGGGACAGCAGCGATACGATCAGGCGCTGGCCCTGATCGAGCAGGGAATCGGTATCGCGCGGGACGCCCATGCCCCCTACCAGGAAAGCGTCCTGCGCCGGGTCAGGGCGATGGTGCTTGCGTCACGGCGGCAGTGGGACGAGGCAACCGCGGAATTCACCGGGGCGCTAGAGACCCTGCAAGCCCTTGGGGCCCGGCTCGAAGTGGGACGCAGTTTGCACCGCCGTGGACTGATGCACGAGGCCCGAGGCGATCAGAGTAAAGCGCAGGCAGATTTCCGGCACGCCCAGTCCGTCTTCGACGCGATCGGCGCGCGGCGCGACCTGCAGAAGGTCAGCCTGGTATAACTGCCCATATGAAACTGAAGGAATGGGGCGCCTTCTGGCTGCTCGGGGTGATCTGGGGGTCCTCGTTTCTCTGGATCAAGATCGGCGTCGCCGAGATCTCTCCGTTCGTGCTCGTCACGCTGCGGCTGACCTTCGCGCTGCTCGGGCTCGCCGCCGTGCTCGTCCTGCAGAAACGCAGCCTGGCCGGCCAGCGGCGGCTCTTTTCGGCCTACCTCTTCATGGGAATCTTCAACGTCGTCGTGCCGTTCGTCCTGATCTCCTGGGGCGAGGTCCGCATCGACTCGGCGCTGGCCTCGATCCTCAACGGCACGGTCCCGCTGTTTACCATCGTCATCGCGCATTACTGGCTGTCGGACGAGAAGATCACGCCGATGAAGATCGTGGGCCTGATCGTCGGGTTCGCCGGGGTGGTCGTCCTGGTCAGCCGTGATCTGGGTCCGCAGGGATTCCATTCCAGCGTCCCCGGGCAGCTCGCGGTATTGGTCGCATCGGTCAGCTACGCGCTTTCGGCCGTCTTCGCGCGCCGGCGCCTTCGCGGCATCGCTCCGGTGATCCAGGGTATCCTGAACGTCTCGGTCGCCGAGGTGATCATGCTGATGTTGGTGACGGCCGTGGACCGGCCGATCATGCTGCCCCGCCTGCCCATCACCTGGTTGGCGGTGGCGTGGCTGGGCCTGCTGGGGTCATGCGCCGCGTACCTGTTGTACTTCTACCTCATCAATACCATTGGCGCGACGAGAGCGACGCTGGTGACGTACGTGTTCCCGGTGATCGGACTGCTGCTGGGGATCATCTTTCTCGGGGAAACGGCGGACTGGCGGCTGCTCGTGGGATCGGCGTTGGTCGTCGGCGGGATCGCGGTGGTGAACTTCCGGACAAGGGCGAGGCGACCGGTTGTCGCCACGGTCTGAGTTTCTCGCCGGAGTCAAAGCGGAAGTCCCCATCTTGCTGGGGGTCATCCCCTTCGGCCTCATCTTTGGGGTCGTCGCGCTGCAGGCCGGACTCCCGCCATGGCCGGCGATGGCGATGTCGTCGGTCGTCTTCGCAGGGTCGGCGCAGTTCATCGGCGTGCAGCTGTTCGGCGTGGCCACACCTCCGCTCGTGATCCTGCTGACCACCCTGGTCGTGAATCTGCGGCACCTGCTGTACGGAGCGTCGTTGGGACCATACCTGAAACCGCTGCGGCCCGCCTGGAAGTGGCTGCTGGGATACCTGATGACCGATGAGGCGTATGCGGTGGTCGTGACACACTACGCTGCGCGAACGGCGAACGGGGAACGGCGAACTAATCCGGCGCACGATGACAGCCGCCATTGGTTTTTTCTCGGCGCCGGGCTGACGTTGTGGGTGTCATGGCAGGCGAGTACGGCCGCCGGCATCTTCCTCGGAGCGCATATCCCGCGGAGCTGGTCGCTGGAGTTCGCGCTGCCCCTCACGTTCATCGCGCTGGTGCGGCCGGCGCTGACCGACCTGCCGGCTGTCCTGGCGGCGGGTTCGGCCGGCGCGATCGCGGTGCTGGCGTTTGACCTGCCCTACAAGCTTGGGCTGATGCTGGCGGCGCTGGCCGGGATTGCCGTGGGCTTGGTGACCGAGCGTGAGTAGCACGGCGATCTGGGCGACGATCCTGGGGATGGGACTGATTACCTACGCGCTGCGGCTGTCGATGATCCTTTTGCTGGGGCGGATCGAGATTCCCGTGCTGCTGCGCCGGGCGCTGCGCTTCGTCCCGCCGGCGGTGCTGTCGGCCATCATCCTGCCCGAGCTGGTGCGTCCGGGAGGCGCCCGCCTGGCGGCGGGGGTCCTCGCCTCGATCGTCGCCTGGCGAACACGGAACACCTTCCTGACCGTGGCGGCCGGCCTGGTGACCCTGTGGATCTTACAATTCTTGATGCCTTAAGCTCGGCGCGGGTAAAACAGGGACCGGAGAACCAGCAACGGTACGATGGAGGAGGGCTCTGATGGTCACCGTCGCAGACATCGTCGCGAAAGACTCCGCAACCTTCACCTACGAGGGCACAGACGGAACGTCGCCGCTGGAGTCTGACCAGAGCATCTCGGTCGAGTTGTCGTTATGGGAAGCGGCCGAGAAACTGGCGGCCTCAGGCGGCCGGCCGCTGCCTGTGGTTCAGGACGGCAAGGTCATCGGCGTGATCCGCAAGGCCGATCTGGTCCACGCCATGCAGCAGTTCGGCGCGCCGGACTAGGCGTCGGGCAGTTCGGTCGGGTGGACGGTTAGGGTCTGGCGCTCGGCGCCGCGGACGACGTCGACGGTCAGCGGCTCTCCAACTTGATGCCGCCCCAGCGCCCGCTGCAGGTCGTCGGGGTGCGTAATCGGGACGTCCCCCACCTTCACGATCAGGTCGCCGGTCTGGATCCCCGCCCGTTCGGCGGCGGTTCCCGCGTTGACCTCCATGACCCGGACGGCGGTCTCCTTTTCGAGCCGGTGGTAGACGGCGATGCGGCGGTTCACCGGCACCATCTGACCGGATACGCCCAGGTACGACCGGCGGACCCGCCCCTCGCGGATCAGCTGGAATGCCACCCACTTGGCGGTGTTGGCGGGGATGGCAAAGCAGATGCCCTGCGAGCCGGCGATGATCGCCGTGTTGATCCCTACGATGCTGCCGCGGAAGTCCACCAGCGGTCCGCCGGAGTTTCCGGGATTCAGGGCGGCATCCGTCTGCACGACGTTCTCGATCAGCCGCCCGGTCTGCGCGTGCAGGGACCGGCCCAGCGCGCTGACGACTCCCGTGGTCACGGTGGCCTGAAACCCCAGGGGAGTGCCGATCGCGATGACGAGCTGGCCGACCCGCAGCCGTGTGGAATCGCCGAACTCGGCGCATGGCAGCGCCTCGCTGCCGTCGACGCGGATGACGGCCAGGTCGCTGTGCGGATCGTTGCCGATGATCTTGGCACCCAGGGTGCGGCCGTCCTGGAGGCGGACATCGATGCGCTCGGATTCGCTGACGACATGGCTGTTCGTCAGCACGTAGCCATCGGGGGTGATGATGACCCCGCTGCCGGCCCCGCGCAGTTCCTCCAGGCCGCGGCGGCGCAGGCGCTCCGGGGCCCGCCGGGCCATGCCCACGCTGACCACGGCCGGGCCGACGCGGTCCACGGCTTTAATCACGGCTTCGGAATAGGCGTCCAGCGCCTCGGCCTCGATGATCTCCAGGGGCGCGGCGGTCTGAACGCTGTCGATCTCGGAGAGCAGCTGCTCAAGTTTCAACGGAATTCCCTCCCATATGCTCGAATAACGCCGGCATCCAGAGTAATATTTCCGCACGAATGGAGGGGAGGAACATGGATAGCGGTGCGGATCTGATCGCGCGATACAACTACGACGCGTTTGTCCCCGAGAAGTTCATGCCCTGGCTGAACTTCGCCGCCGGCCCCGAACTGGGCGTGGCGGCGCCGGACTTCCCGCTGTGGGATCTGGAGGGGAATGAAACAACGCTCGGCGCAGTATGGTCCGCGTATCCCTATACGGTCGTCGAGTTCGGCAGCTTCACCTGACCGTACTGTGCGATGGCGGCGCCATCGATGAACGCGATCGCCGACCGCTATGACCGGCATACCCGGCACAACGTCGCGTCGATCTTCCTGTACACTCACGAGGCCCACCCCGGGGAATACTACCCGCGCCTGACGTCCTTCGAGCAGAAGCTGCGCCATGCCCGAGACATGCGTGACAAACTGGGCGTGACCCGCCCGATCCTCGTCGACGCGCTCGACGGCGCGTGTCATCGCGCATACGGGTCGATGCCCAACATGACGTGGATCTTTGCCGGCAGCGGCGTTGCCGTGTACAAGTCGGACTGGACCGACCCCAACAGCGTGGAGAACGCGATCATCTACTTCCTGCAGGTCGGCGAGCGGCGGCAGCGGAGCACCCGGCTGGCGCCGTTCCATGTCGAGCGCCTCGACTTCCGCGATGCGGATCGCGAGGCGTTCTATAAGGGGCTGGAGCGCAACGGGCCGAAGGCCGTGCGGGAATTCAGGGCAGCGTTCGGATGAGGGCTAAAAGACAGTTGCGATTCACGGCCGTGTTGTTCGATCTGGATGGGACGCTGGTGGATTCGTTCGAGCTGATCGCCCAATCGTTCCGGCACGCCGTCCGCGCGGTCTTGAGCAGAGAGGCCACCGACGATGACGTCCTTTCGAGGTGGGGCGAACCGCTGCGGATCCGGCTGGAATCGGTTGCCCTCCCGGAACAACTTCCCGGCCTGCTCGATGCCTACACGGGCTTCTACCAGGAACACCACGACCGGCTGGCGCGGCTATTCACCGGCGTGCCTGAGATGCTGGAACAGCTCGTGCGGCTCGGATGCCGGCTGGGTGTGGTCACCTCAAAGCGGCGCGCGACGACACAGCTCGACCTGGAGGTCTTCGGCCTCGCCCCCTACATCGACACCGCGGTGACCTCGGACGATGTGACGGTGTTCAAGCCGGCGGCCGATCCCGTGGATGCAGCGCTGCGGCGGCTGCAGGCGAGTCCATCCGACGCGCTGATGGTCGGCGATGGAGTCTTCGACATTCGGTCGGGCGCGGCGGCCGGCGTGACGACGGCGGCCGCGATGTGGGGCACGCGAGACCGCGAAGCGGTGCTGGCCGCCGCCCCTGACTACGTGCTGGAGAAGCCCGACGGAGTCATCCCGCTGGTATCGGGATAGAGTGTCGCCTGCACGACCGACAGCCGGACCTCATCCCCCTCCGGGATGGCAGAGCCGGCCGGCACCGCGACCCGGATCGTCTCCGAACCGAGCCTCACCAGGTATTCGACCACGCCCCCGAGGTAGGTTCGCCGGACGACGCGGCCGTGCAGCGGCCCGTCGGGGTCGAATCGGACTGCCTCCGGCCGGATGCAGACGAGCACCTTCCCCGTCTGCCGGCCGGGGACGATGATCACGTGGCGCTGGGTCCCGTCGTTCAATCTGACCTGCACCCCCCCGACGTCTTCGCCTATGACGTCCCCCCGAAGAAAATTCGCGACGCCGAGGAATGCCGCGACGAACGGCGTCGCGGCGTGCACGTACAGCTCATCGGGCGTGCCGACCTGCACTACTTCCCCCGCCGACATCACGGCGATCCGGTGCGACATCACCATCGCCTCGGCCTGATCATGGGTGACGTAGACGACGGTAATGCCCAGCCGTTCCTGCAGCTCCTTGATCTCAAACCGCATCTCCTCGCGGAGTCGCGCGTCGAGGTTCGACAGCGGCTCATCCAGTAACAGGACGGCCGGTTCCATGACCAGCGCCCTCGCCAGCGCGATGCGCTGTTGCTGGCCGCCGGAGAGTTCATGCGGATGTCGGCGTTCAAACGGCTCCAGCCGCACGAGGGCGAGCGCCCGGCGCGTCCGCGCCTCCATCTCCGCCTTCGGCAGCCCGGCCCGTTTGAGCGGATAGGCCACGTTGTGGAAGGCCGTCATGTGGGGCCAGACCGCGTAACTCTGGAACACCATCCCCATCCCGCGGCGCTCCGGAGGCGTCATGACGTTGTCGTCGGCCGAGGAGATCATGCGGTCGTCGACGAGGATGCGCCCGGCGGTGGGACGGATGAAACCGGCTATCATCCGCAGCGTCGTGGTCTTCCCGCACCCGGACGGGCCGAGGAGCGTGACGAACTCGCCGTCGGCGACGGTGAGGGTGACGTCTCTGACGGCCCAGAGGGGGCCGCCGTAGGACTTGCCGAGACGCTCGAGGCGCAGTTCGGCCATGACCTCAGCCCAGCACTTCCCGCACCGTGAAGACGCGCGTCAACAGGTGCAGCCCCACGAGCGCCACCGTCACGAGGAAGGCCACCGCGGCGGACAGCGCGATCTTGCCTTCCTCGTGCAGACCGAAGACCACCACGCCGATCGTTTCATGGCCGGCCGAGAACAGCAGGATGGACAGCGTCAGTTCGACCATGGCGGGCATGAACACCAGGAACCACCCGGCGGAGATGCTGGGCCGGATGATCGGCAGAACGATATCGCGGAACGCCTGCGCGCCCGTGGAACCGCTGATGCGGGCCGCCTCCTCCAACGATTCGTGCACTTGTTTCATCCCGGCCATCACCGTCCGCACGCCGAAGACGAGAAAGCGCGCGACGTAGGCGAGCAGGATGATCCAGATGGTGTTGTACAACCCCAGGTGGAGAACGGGCACCGGTCGCAGCCAGGCCAGGATCATTGCCAGCGCCACGACCGTGCCGGGCACGGCATAGGGAACCGCGATGACCAGTTCCAACACGTTGGCCCCCCGGATGCGGAGCCGCGCGATCAGGTACGCCAGGGCCAGCGCCAGCGCCATGATGATCGTGGCGGCGCCGGCGGACAGCCCGAGACTATTGAAAAACGCGCGCTGTACCTTCGGGATGCCGGTGAGGACGGTCGCGAAGTGCTGCAACGTAAGGTTTTCGGCAACCGGCGGCAGGCCGTACGCTCGAATGACCGCCGTGACCAAAATGGCGCCGAGCGGAAGGACGACGCTGATCACGCCAAAGAGGCCCAGGACCGCAGCCAGCGCCCATTTCCACGGACCCAGCGCCACCCGCTGCACGCTCGTCGCCTGCCCGGTGACGACCACGAACCGCCCTCGCCGGAGCATGAGCCGCTGCAGCCACAGCAGAATCCCGGCGACCACGACGAGCCACATCGCCAGGGCCGCGGCCACCTGCAGGTTATTGGGCATGTCGAAGTTCAGGATCGTCGCGTAGATCTTAGTCGGCAATACGAAGTAGCGGGCGGGGAATCCGAGCACGGCCGGTATCCCGAAGTTCGCCAGCGACGACATGAACAGCAGCACGGCCCCGGCCAGGATTCCCGGCAGCATCAGCGGCAGCGTGATCTCGCGCAGCACGTGGGCCGTCCGCGCGCCGGCGATGCGGGCCGCCTCCTCCAGTGCCGGGTCCATCCGCTCCAGCACGCCGCGCATCGCCGCGTAAACGATCGGGTAGCCGTACAGCGTCAGGACAAACACGATCCCGACCGGTCCGTAGATCACCAGCAGGGGGTCGGGGGAGCCGGTGATCGCCATCCAGATCTGATTGAGGTACCCCACCGGACTGAGCAGGTAGACCCAGGCGATGGCCCCGATGAACGGCGGGATCATGTACGGCAGCAGGGCGACGGTCTCCCAGACGCGCCGTCCCGGCAGGTCGGTCCGGCCGATCAGCCATGCCAGCGCCGTCCCCAGCGCGGTCCCCAGGGCGGCGGACGCGGTGGAGACGACCAGGCTGTTGCGCAGGGTGACGTACGTGCCGGGGTCGCCGATCGTGCGCAGGAGATGCTGCAGCGTCGGGCGGCCGTCGAGGGCAAAGGCGTTCGCGACGAGCGTGAGCGACGGATAGACGACCAGGATCAGCAGGATCACCGCCGCGGCGCTCCCCGCGCCGAGCGCGGCCCACCGCAGCAGGCCGCGGCCCGGTGCCCCGGCGCGGGGAAGCATGACCGTCAAGGCGGGCTACGGCGTGATGCCGAAGATCTCGCCGAAGGTCTTGCGAATCAGATCGCGATTCTTCTGGATGAACTCCAGATTGACGCGAATGATCTTGAGCTCCGAAATGTCCGGCGTCCCCGGCGGGTAGGGAATGCCGTCCAGCACCGGGATGTAGGACCGTGAGACGAACAGGCGCTGCGCGTCGGGCGTATAGAGGTAATTCACGAACGCCTGCGCCGCGGCCAGGTTCTGCGTGCCATTGATAATCGCGATCGGGGTCGGGATCAGCAGCGCGCCCTCGGCGGGCCAGATGTGATCGACCGGCGACCCCTGCGCCTTCAAGTTGCGCACGAAGAAGTCGACGATCTGCGCGATGACGATTTCGCCGGACGCCAGTTTCTGCGCCACGTCGCCATTGCTGTTCAAGACAACCGCGCCGTTGGCGCGCAGCCGCCGGTAGTAGTCCCAGCCGAACTCGGGCATCGCCGCAAACGTCCCGACGTGGTTGAACGCGGCACCCGAGATGAACGGACTGGGCATGCCGACCTTGCCCCGGTAGCGCGCCGCGGCCAGGTCGTTCCAGCTGGTCGGCTTGAAGCGCACGATGCGCGTATTGTAGGCGACCACGTTGAAAATCAGCCGCACCTCGTGCATCTTGTCGTCGCCGTAGTGGTACCGCGAATCTACGCGGCGGCCGGCCGGCGGGCTGTAGGCGGTGAGCAGGTCGCGCCCGGCCAGAATGCGGAAGAAGTCAATGTCGGCGAACCAGATCACGTCGGCCTGGATCTTGCCGGCCTGGAGTTCCGCCTGAATCTTGGACACGACGGGACCCGAGCCGGCGCGGAAGACGTTCACGCGCACGCCGGGATTCCGCCGCATGAAATCGCCGGTGAGCAAATTTACGTCGTCTTCGGACTCCGACGTGTACAGGGTAATCGTCCCCGACGCCGGCGCCGCCGCCGCCGGAAAGTTCACCACCATCAGCGCGGCCGCCAGACCGCACAGGATCAGCGCCTGCCACAGGCGAGTCATACGCATCGTTGTCCTCCTGGGACTCGAATTCGATTTCCGTCACGCGCGGCCGGAAGCCTGCAGGCTTTCCACCGATGACCGCCACAACTCCTCAAACTGCGCCTTGTTCCAGCGCGCGAGTTCCATCCCGGCGCTGATCGAGAAGCCTTCCAAGGCGATACGGCCCCGATACGAGTGCAGCGCGCCCAGCACCCGCACCAGATCGCGCCGTCCCTGGCCCAGCGGCAGGTGCAGCCGCGACTCGTCCGCATCGCTGAGGTGCACGTGGATGACGTGGGTGAGCCGGGTGATGAACTCCAGCTCGTCGACTCCCCACGGGATGTGTGCGATATCGAGCACCGTGCCGACGTTGGGACGGCCGACCTCGTCGACCAGGCGATTGGCGTGCTCCGGCAGAATCACGAATTCGGTCTGCCGGGCCTCCATGTGTTCGATGCCGACCCGCATCTGGAAGGTCGCGGCGTGATCGGCAACCTCACGGACCGCGGTGACAAGCGCCGGCCAGTACGTTTCACCGTCGTCGTGGGGCGCCGTGGTGTGGCCGGGATGCATCACGATCAGCGACGTGCCCAGCGCCCCCGCCAGGTCCACGGACCGGTGCAACGCCTCCATCGAGGCCGCGCTGATGGACTCGACGCGCGAGGTGAGGTTGAGATCCCAGCTCAGCGTGTGCAGCGTCAAGGCGAGGCCGAGCTCGCCGGCCCGCGCGGCCAGCGCCGCAGGATCGCTGTCCTCCCGCAGCAGTTGGTAGGCCCACAACTCAACACCGTCATAGCCCAGCTCGTGGGCGACGTCCAGGATCTCCGTAGCGGCATGCGCCCACAGCAGCGGCGCGCTCAACAAGACCTGGTTCCGCCGCCGGATGGTCGGAAGATCACCCGTCACCGGCGGCACCGCGGGCCGCGGCGGGACGGCGCGGGGCCGGCGCGGGCGGATGATGTCCATCGT
>JBIOXT010000251.1:0-9277 GCA_044869795.1 bacterium
GATACACGGCGAATACCAGTCCGATTGGTTAATTTCCCCCCTTATCCCTTTTATCGCCTTTATCCCGTAGTTTTCTGAGGAGATACGTAGTCGAGTGTACCCCACAGATCTCCGGTATTCGAGCGAACACGAGTGGGCCCGCGTCGAAAATGGCCGCGTCCGCGTCGGTATCACCAAGTTTGCGGCCGATCGGCTCAGCGACGTGGTGTTCATCGAGCTGCCGGCGGTGGGTGCGATCGTGACGCTGATGGAGCCCTTCGGGGTGATCGAATCGGTGAAGGCGGTGTCCGACCTCTATGCGCCGCTCAGCGGGCGCGTCGTGGAGATCAACGCGGCGCTCGCCGACAGTCCCGAGGTGGTCAACACCGATCCGTACGGCCGCGGATGGATGATCGTTGTGGAGCCCAAGGATCCACGTGAACTCGAGGCGCTGATGGACGTCGAGCAGTATCTGACCGCGATCGGCGAGGGCACCGCGTGACCGCGCGCCGCAAGCCGGCCGTCAGCGAAGCGGAGCCTCAGGCGCCGCCGCGCCGGCAGCACAAATACATTCCGGCGACCGACGCCGAACGCGCCGAGATGCTGGCGGCGATCGGGGTCCCGTCGATCGACGCCCTGTTCGCCGACATCCCCGCGGCGGTGCGGCTGAATCGCACGCTGGACCTCCCACCTGCCCTGAGCGACCCCGAGCTGATGCGCCAGTTGCAGGCCCTTGCCGCACAGAACGTGGACAGCGACCGTGCGACGTGTTTCCTGGGCGCGGGGGCCTATGACCACTACGTGCCCAGCGTGGTCTGGCACCTTGCCGGACGCGGAGAATTCCTCACCGCCTACACGCCGTATCAGGCTGAGCTCATGCAGGGCGAGCTGCAAGCGGGCTACGAGTATCAGAGCATGCTGTGCGCGCTGACGGGGATGGACGTCGCCAACGCGTCGATGTACGACGGCGCGTCGGCGACCGCCGAGGCGGCGGTGATGGCGAAGGACCTCACCAAACGCGATGAAATCGTCGTCAGCACGGCCGTCCACCCGGAGTACCGCGAGGTGCTCCGCACGTACACCGAGCCGCTGGGCATCAGCGTCGTCGAGGTCCCGCACCAGGGCGGGTTGACCGCGGCGCGTCGCATTGCGGAGATCTGCTCGGACCGCACCGCGGCGGTCATCGTGCAGCACCCGAATTTCTTCGGCGGTCTGGAAGACGGCCCGGCGCTGGCCGGCATCGCCCACGAGCGCGGTGCGCTGCTGGTGTGCGCGGTCGCCGAGCCGCTGTCGTTGGGGATCCTCAAGCCGCCGGGGGCGTGGGGGGCCGACATCGTCGCCGGCGAGGGCCAGCCGCTGGGCAACCACGTCAATTTCGGCGGGCCGTTCCTGGGGATGCTCGCCACCCGGCAGGAATTTGTGCGGCGGATGCCCGGCCGCCTGGTCGGGGCGACCGTGGACACGGAAGGCCGCCGCGGGTTCGTGCTGACGCTGCAGACCCGCGAGCAGCACATCCGGCGGGAGAAAGCCACCAGCAACATCTGCACGAACGAAGCGCTGCTGGCCCTGGCCTCGGCGGTGTACATGGCCGCCCTGGGCAAGCAAGGGTTCCGCCACGTGGCCGAGCTCAATCTGCGCAAGGCGGCGTATGCCAAAGACGCCATCGCCGGCATCCCCGGCTACCGGCTGGCGTTCGACGGGCCGATCTTCAACGAGTTCGTGATCCGCACGCCGGTCGATCCCGTCGAGCTCAACCGGCGGCTGGCCGCCCAGCGCATCCTCGGCGGCGCTCCGCTGGGGCGGTGGTACCCCGACCTGGCCGACGGCTGGCTGCTCTGCGTCACCGAGCAGCGGACGCGCGGCGAGATCGACCGGCTGGTGACCGTGCTGAGGGACCTGCGATGAGCGTCCCGGCGGATCGCGACTTTCCCCTCATCTTCGAATTGAGCGTTCCCGGCCGCGTGGGGTCTGCGTATCCCGAACTCGACGTCCCCGCTCAGCCCCTGGACGCCTTGGGCATCGCCGCGCAGGACGTGCGCGAGGACGCGCCGGCGCTGCCGGAGGTGAGCGAGCTCGACGTGGTGCGGCACTACACGCGTCTGTCGCGCCGTAACTTCAGCATCGACGAGGGATTCTACCCGCTCGGGTCGTGCACGATGAAGTACAATCCCAAGATTCACGAAGACATCGCCCGCCTGGCCGGCTTCGCGCGCCTCCATCCCTACGTGCCGGTGGGCCAGGCCCAGGGCGCGCTGCAGCTGCTGTGGGAATTGGAGCAGCTGCTGGGCGAGGTGAGCGGGATGGACCGGGTCACCTTCCAGCCCGCGGCCGGGGCGCACGGGGAGCTGACTGGTCTGCTGATGATCCGCGCCTACTTCGAGTCCCGCGGGGAACGCCGCACGAAGGTCATCGTTCCCGACTCGGCCCACGGAACGAATCCCGCCACGGCGTCGATGGTCGGGTACCAGGTCATCACCGTGAAATCCGATGGGCGGGGCAACATCGATACCGCCGCGCTGCGCGCGGCCATGGACGACTCCGTCGCCGCGCTGATGCTCACCAACCCCAACACGCTGGGGTTGTTCGAGGAGCACATCACCGACGTGGAGGCGATCGTGCACGGACGGGGCGGCCAGATGTACATGGATGGGGCCAACTTCAACGCCATCCTGGGGGTGACGCGGCCGGGCGACCAGGGGTTCGACGTCATGCACTTCAATCTCCACAAGACGTTCACCACCCCCCACGGCGGCGGCGGTCCCGGCGCGGGAGCGGTCGGCGTGAAGGCGCACCTGGGGGCTTTCCTGCCGCTGCCCACCGTCGAGCGGGACGGAGATCGCTACCGCCTCGAGTACGACCGCCCACAGTCCATCGGGAAGATCCGCGCATTCTACGGCAACTTCGGCAATCTCGTCCGCGCGTATGCCTACATCCGCTCGATGGGCGCCGCCGGGCTGCGTCAGATCGCCGAGACCGCGGTGCTGAACGCGAACTACATGCTGGCGCGGCTGCGCGGCGGCTTCGATCTTCCCTACGACCGGGTCTGCAAGCACGAGTTCGTGCTCTCAGGCACGCGGCAGAAGAAGCGCGACGGGGTGACGACCAAGGACATGGCCAAGCGCATCCTCGATTACGGCTTCCACGCGCCGACGATCTACTTCCCGCTGATCGTCGACGAGGCGATCATGATCGAGCCGACGGAGACCGAGAGCAAGCGGACGATGGACGAGTTTGTCGACGCGATGCTGTCGATCGACGCTGAATCGCGCGAGCATCCCGATGTCGTCAAGACCGCGCCGCACACGACGGTCGTGAAGCGGCTGGACGAGGTGCGCGCGGCCCGCCACCCGGACCTGCGTTGGCGACCTTGACCGGCCCGATCGGCCTGGCCGATATCCGGGCCGCCCGCGACCGCATCGGCCCGTACGTCCGGGTCACGCCCGTGCTGCCGCTGGCAGACGGCCTGTGGCTGAAACTCGAGAACCTGCAGGTCACTGGTGCGTTCAAGGCCCGGGGAGCCTTCAATCACGTCCTCGCCCTGCGCGAGGAGTGCGCCGGCGGCATCGTCACCGCGTCGTCGGGCAATCACGGGCAGGCCGTCGCCTACGTCGCGCGGCAGCTCGGGATCCCTGCCGTCGTGGTCGTGCCCGACGATGTCATCGCGACAAAGGCCGAGGGCATCCGCCGCTACGGAGCGGAGCTGATCCGCCGCGGCCGGTACGCCGATGAGCGCATGGCGTTCGCCAGGGACCTGGCCGCCGGCCGCGGGCTGCACTACATCCCTTCCTATGACGATCCGTTTGTCATGGCCGGCCAGGGCACGATCGGCCTGGAAATCGCCGAACAGATCGAGGCCGAGCGCGTCTACGTGCCGGTGAGCGGGGGCGGGCTGATCTCGGGTGTCGCGACGGCGATCAAGTGCGTCCGTCCCGCCGCTCGGGTCATTGGCGTCGAGCCGGCCGGGGCGCGGAGGTTTGCGGAGTCACGGGCCGCCGGGAGGCCGGTGGCGCTGCAGGCGGCCGACACGATCGCCGACGGGCTGCGCGTCCTCGCACCGGGGACGCTGACCTGGGCGGCGACCAATCAATATGTCGATGAGTTCGTCGCCGTGACCGATGACGAGATCCTGGCGGCGATGCGGCGCCTGCTGTTCGAAGCCCATGTCCTCGCTGAACCTTCCGGAGCCGCCGGCGTTGCCGCGGCCGTTCGCGCCGCGGGATCAGGGCAGGCGGTGGCTGTGGTCAGCGGCGGGAACGCCGATCCCGGATTGCTGCCCCGCTAGCCGACCACCCGCACGGGCGCATCCAGAAATGCACCGAGGCGGTCTGCTTCCTCGGCGATCTGTTTGGTGAACTGCCGGCGGAGCGGAGCGAAGGGCTGTAGGCGCACGTCTACCGTCCGTCCAACACGGCGCCATTCCCATGTCCCGGCTGCGATGCCGTTGATGAGGATCACCGGCGAGATCCACCCCGCCTCGCGGAACACCCGTGCCGCGAACCGGTCGGGAACGAAGTGCGTGCGGGGCCGGAATCCGTACGTGTACATGTCAAAGTGGGGCAGCAGCCGCACCACGTCGGCGGGCGCCTGGCGGCGCAGTGTTGGGATGTCTTCCCGCAGTGCCCACGCGGCGTGGCCCTCGATCTCGATCTCGGCGCCGAGTTCCCGAAACGCCGACTTCATCTCGCGCCGATCCCCGCCGCCCCACCAGAGGGCGAAGTCGCCGACCGTTGAGGGTCCGTAGGTGCGGAGATACCGTCGGACCATTTCACGCGTCGCCGTCGGTGCATCGACCTCATCCCATTCACCGATCCACTGATCGGGCCGGACAAACGTAATGTTCTGGCCCCGGCTCGGCCCAAAGCACAGCCGGCCCTGATAGGCCGGGGGCTTGAACACGCTGCCCCATCCGGAGAGAAGTTTGCGGCGCACTCCAGGTCCCATGTGCCGGGCGATTTCCGCCGCGAGCTCTTCACGGGTCAGGATGGTGCCGTCGAGGGCCTCGGTAACGCCGTCCATGACCTGCTGCAGCGATTCGCGCGTGAGCCCAAAGTAGCGCAGCCAGCTCGGGCGCTCGTGCGAGCGGCGCGTGCTCAGGATGCCGACCCAGACGCCGAAGTCCTCAGCCGGCAAGAGGTGCAGTGCACCGCGCATGCACCATGTCTTCACCAGCGAACGGCGCTTCCACAGGGCGTCGGCAACGTCGCGGCGCGTCAGCCCGTCGATGCGCGCCCACAAGGCGAGCTCCGCGGCGGACATCACTTGGGCCTGGATTCCGCAGGTGTCGCGGACGACCTGGACGAGGCGGCTCTTGTGGGCCCGTTTGAGCAAATGCTGGCGGCGGAGGCGGAAGCCCAGGATCTGTGGCCATGTCAGTGAGACCATGCGGCTATGCTATCCGCCGTCCGGCCGGCCGTCAAAGCGGGCTTCCCCGAAATACAGCGAAAATCGATGATTTCTCGAGCAAAGCCGCGCAAACCTATGATACGGACAAACGTTCGTATAAAATGGGGCTCCCGCCCTGCCACGACGGGTTGATGTTCGTACATATGTTCGTAGTAGTATTTGTGCAGGAGGTGATGTATGGCGACACCCTTGACCGACAGACAACGCGAAATTCTCGAGCACATCGCCACGTCCATCCGCCGCAGCGGGATCGTCCCATCCGTGCGCGAGATCGGACACGCCCTGGGCATGCGCTCCCCGTCAACCGTGCACCAGCACCTGATGGCCCTCGAACGCAAGGGGTACATCAAGCGCTACGGCGACCGCATGCGGGTGCTGGAGGTGCTCGACCGGTCGGTGATGCCGGGCAGCGACGACGTCACACACCTGCCGCTGGTCGGCCGGGTCTCCGCGGGCCTTCCAGTGCTTGCGCAGGAGAACATCGAGGAGCTGATTCCGGTGCCCCGCAAGATGGTGGGCTGGCAGGACGGGTGTTTCCTGCTGACCGTGCGGGGCGACAGCATGGTCAACGCCGGGATCTTCGATGGCGATCTGGTGATCGTGCACTCCCAGCCGGCCGCGGATTCCGGAGAGATCGTGGTGGCGCTGCTCAGCGACGAGGCCACGGTCAAACGGCTGGCGTATCGAGGATCGCGGCCCTACCTGCTGGCGGAAAATCCCGCGTATGCCCCGATCGAGAGTGAGTTTGAGGTCATCGGCAAAGTCGTTGGGCTGCTGCGGAAGTTCTCGGGTGCGCTGTCATGAGTGTCCGAGCGGTTGCCCGGGTTGCGCCTCACCGCCGGTGGGTAAAATACCCGCAGCCCGGTGCCAGCGTGATCGCGTGGCCGGGGCGGATCCACCGGAGCTGGTGGGCGCGCTTCTCGGACGACCGCGAGCTGGCCGGACTGAAATTGGCGGTGATTGCCGCCGTCGTGCTGATCGTGATGGCACTGGAGGTGCCCTGGTAAGTGGCAGTACAGCCGCAGACCTACGATCTGTTCATGAGCGCAATTGCGCGTGACGGCCGCGCCGCGGCAGGAACCGTTCTGCGCGGCGCGGGGCAGACGCTGCGCATCACGGGCCGGGCCTTCGGAACAATCCCGCGGGTCCAGGCATCCTACCGGACCCTCCTGCGTGCGCTGTGGCACGCCCGCAGTGTAGGCGCGCGCCGGCTCCGCGTGCACACCGACGACGTGGAACTGGTGGCGCAACTCGACGGACAGGTCGACGTGCCCGCCGAGCTGATCGGGCTCAACCTGCAGGTGCGCGCAATGCTCAATGCCTACCGATGGCATTCGGTCGGGCTGATCACCCGGGAGCAGAACAGCGAAGCCGCGCTCGTGGCCGAAGAGGCGTTGGAGCGTCAGGTGCTCGCCGGGACCGAGACCGATGAACTGGAAACGTTGCCGCTCTGGCTGTCCTCCGAGTTGACCGCCGCCGGCATGGGCCGCTAGCTTTTCCGCAAGAGGACCCCCGGGGGCCCTTCCAGAAATCCGGCTGTCGCCATGCCCTGCCCTTACGTTCGCCTGTTCGCCTGTTCGCTGTGCAGTCATGGGTGAGGCCCAGGCGCGTCCGTTTCTGCAGGAGGGCGAGGAGTTGCTCTCGGCGGGAGATTATACTGGGGCGCAGCGGGCGTTCGAACGCGCCGTCGACGCCGCCCCGGACCTGGCGGTCACGCACAGCAAACTCGGGGTCGCCCTGGCCCAGCAGGGTCAGCATGATGCCGCGATCGGCCAGTTTTCCAGAGCCCTGCAGCTTCAACCCGGATATGCTCCCGCCTACAGCAACCTTGGCAACGCGTACAAGGCTAAGGGGATGCTCACCGAGGCGGTTGCGGCGTACCAGCGGGCCCTGGCGATCGATCCGGACTACTGGATCGCGCATCAGAATCTTGGTGTGATCTACAAGGAACTGGGCCGGATCGGGGAGTCGGTCGACGAGCTGAAGAAGGCCGCCCGGCTGTCGATCCGTCAGCGAGAGAAGTCAGGAACCGCGAGACCTCCTCGGGTTGGATGTCTCGGGCGCGCCGCGCTGCTGGTCATCGGGCTCCTCAGCGCGGCCGCCGTCCTTGGAGCGGCCGGACTGTTCTGACGCTGGCCTCGGGTGCGCGCCCCGCGGCGGTTCCCGCGCGGGTATAATGCAACAGGGCAGGAGCGGAATAGAGCTGGGGCTCCGGACGTTCTTTCATATCGTCGTAAGTCAGGAGGTCAGGGGCGACGATGGGAAATGCACAGCACGTGAATGAGCGGGAGTTCGGCCAGCAGGTCTTGCAGTCGGAGACCCCGGTGCTGGTGGACTTCTGGGCCGAGTGGTGTGCGCCGTGCCGGATGATCGCACCGATCGTGGAGGAGTTTGCCACGGAGTATGCGGGCCGGCTCAAGGTCGTGAAGGTCGACGTCGACAACAACGGCGGCATCGCCCACAAGTACTCGATCATGAGCATCCCGACCCTTGGGGTCTTCAAGGGCGGTGAGCTGGTCGAGCGGATCGTCGGCTACATGCCCAAACAGGAACTCAAGAAGCGCATCGACGCGGCGATCACGCAGAGGGCCACTGCGGGATAAGAGGGATAAAGGCGATAGAAGTACCTTTCAGGACGACACGGACGGGGTTCGCTTGTGCGGACCCCGTTTCTCATGTCCGACCATTATCGCTCTTCTCGCCATTATCGCTATTATCCCTGTTCTTGGAGCCACCGCTCCGTATCGATCGCCGCTTCACAGCCGTAGCCCGCGGCCGTCACCGCCTGACGGTAAGTATGGTCGTGCACATCGCCCGCGGCGAACACGCCTTCGACGCTGGTGTGGGACCGCGTCGTCCGCCGGATGTAGCCGTTGGCGTCGATCTCGAGCTGGCCCTTGAACAAGCCGGTGTTGGGGATGTGGCCAATCGCGACGAAGACGCCGTCGGTCGGCCGCTCAGCGTCCTCCCCCGTCTGCGCGTCTTTCAACCGGACCCCCCGGACCTTCCCGTCGCCGACGATGTCGGTGACGACGGTGTTCCACAGGAAGTCGATCTTGTCGTTGGCGAGCGCGCGTTCTTGCAGGATCTTGCTGGCCCGCAGCGCATCGCGGCGATGCACGACCGTGACGCCGCGCGCCATCTTGGACAGATAGAGCGCTTCTTCCATGGCGGTGTCTCCGCCCCCGACGACCATCACGTCCCGGCCGCGGAAGAAGAAGCCGTCGCACGTCGCGCATGTGCTGACCCCCCGGCCCATCAGCCGCTGCTCTCCGGGCAGACCGAGGAGCTTAGCCTTCGCGCCGGTGGCGATGATCAGCGCCCTTGCTTCATAGCGGTCGCCGGTCTGCACGGTCACGGAAAATGGGCGGACCGACAGGTCGACGGCGGTGGCGTCTTCGGTGATGAACTCGGCTCCGATCCGTTCGGCCTGCGCGCGCATCGCCGCGATGAGGTCGGGACCGAGCACCGGATCGGCGAACCCGGGGTAGTTCTCGACCTCGGTCGTCAGCATCAGCTGGCCGCCGGCTTCCGCGCCTTCGATGACCAGCGGTCGCAGCTCAGCGCGGGTGGCGTAGATCGCGGCGGTCAGGCCCGCCGGACCCGAACCCAGGATGATCACGTTGCGCATTGCGGATGTCTCCACCCCCGCTGAAACGCGCCGGGGGCGCGCGGTATTCCTTCGGCTGCGCGCGCGTGAGCCCTGCGTGGGCGCTCTATGACAATACCATTGACAAGGATATTGACAACTATGCGCCCACCTCACTAGAGTGGTGGGTGGAGATGGCTCACGTGAAGACCCGACGAGACACCCTGCCGGTGTACGTGATCAGCATCGCGGCCGATCTAACCGGTACGCACCCGCGGACGCTGCGGATCTACGAGGAGAAGGGGC
>JBIOXT010000252.1:0-2316 GCA_044869795.1 bacterium
GCACCGACGGCATCTGCTCCGTCAGCACGCGCAGCCCGTTGGGCAGCGCCGTCTGCTGGATGAGCTCATCCATCCGGCATCACGTCTGCGGGGGACGCCGCTCGCGATCGGGCCGCGGCCCGCGGCGGCGCCGGTGATCGTCACCGCGGGGACGACCCCCCGACCCCGCGCCCGCGGTCACTCCTTCCGGCGGCGGTGCCCCGGGGGTACGGCGGGTAAGGTTGATCCGGCCGAGGTTGTCGATCTCCTTGACGCGGACGGTCAGTTCGTCGCCGACTTTCACGACGTCCTCGACCCGGTTGACCCGCTCATCGGACAGCTCGGAGATGTGGACCAGCCCTTCCTTCCCCGGCATGATCTCGACAAACGCGCCGAAGTTGGTCACCCGCGTGACCCGGCCGAGGAAGGTTTCGCCGGGCTTGGCCTCCCGCACGATGCTCTCGATCATCTGCACGGCGCGGCGGGCCGCCTCTTCGTCGGTCGAGGCGATCATCACGCGACCGTCCTGCTCGATGTCGATCTTCACACCCGTCTCGGCCGTGATCTTGTTGATCACCTTCCCGCCCGGACCGATCACTTCGCGGATCTTGTCGGGGTTGATCTCGATCGTGAGGATGCGCGGCGCGTACGGGGACAGCGTACTCCGCGGCTCGCTGATCGCCGCGGCCATCACATCGAGGATCGCCAGGCGAGCCTCGCGCGCTTGGGCGATGGCATCGCCCAGCACGTCGAGGGCCAATCCCTTCAATTTGATGTCCAGCTGTACGGCGGTCACGCCCTTGCGGGTCCCCGCCACCTTAAAATCCATGTCCCCCATCCCATCTTCCATGCCCTGGATGTCGGTGAGCAGCGCTACGTCTCCGCCCCCCCCGGTGACGAGGCCGATCGAGATCCCGGCCACCGGCGCGGCGATCGGGACGCCCGCGTCCATCAGGGCCAGCGTCGACGCGCAGACCGAGGCCATCGACGTCGACCCGTTGGACTCCAGGACCTCCGACACGATGCGGATCGTATACGGGAATGCCGCCTCGGTCGGGATCATCGGCGCGAGGGCACGCTCGGCGAGCAGACCGTGGCCGATCTCGCGCCGGCCCGGGCCGCGCAGCGGCCGGACCTCGCCGACCGAGAACGGTGGGAACGAATAGTGATGCATGAACCGCTTGGCGGTGCGGAGGCTGATGTCGTCGATCATCTGTTCGTCCTGGCCCGTCCCCAGCGTGACGATGCTGAGCACCTGCGTCTGGCCGCGCTGGAACAGTCCGGACCCGTGCGCCCGGGGCAGCACGCCGACCCTGGCCGACAGCGCGCGGATATCCTTGGGTCCCCGACCGTCGGGACGGCGCCCGTCGGCAAGGATCATGCGCCGCACTTCTTCCTTGGTGGCGGTCTGGACGATCTCACTGATCGCGGCGCCCTGGTCCGGGTACCGCTCGAGCAGCGCGGGCGCGGCCTCGTCGACCACCTGGCGCAGTGCGTCTTCACGGGCAAGCTTCTCCGGCTGCGACAGGGCGCGGCGGATCAGCGGCATCGCCTGATCGCGGACCGCCGCCGCCAGCTCCGGGTCGACCTCGAGCACCGGGACGTCGACCTTGGGCCGGCCGACTTTGGCGGTGAGTTCCTGCTGCGCGCCGATCAGCCGCTTGATCTCTCCGTGGGCGAGGGCCAGCGCGTCGGCGAAGCGGTCCTCGGGGACCTCATCCGCGCCCGCTTCGACCATCACGATCGCCCCGGTCGTCCCGGCGACGATAAGGTCCAGCGTGCTCTCCCCGTCGAGGGCCGGCATCGGCGGGTTGACGACGAACGCGTCGTTGATCAAACCGATGCGCACCGCGGCGATCGGCCCTTCGAACGGAATGTCGGAGATCATCAGTGCAGCCGACGCGCCGTTCACGGCGAGAACCGACGGATCGTTGTGCTGATCGGTCGACAGCACTGTGGCCACGACCTGCACGTCGTTGCGGAACCCCTTCGGAAACAGCGGCCGGATGGGACGGTCCATCAGCCGGGCCGAGAGGATCGCCCGCTCGCCGGGGCGGCCCTCCCGCTTGAAGAACCCGCCGGGAATCTTGCCGGCCGCGTACATCTTCTCCTCGAAGTCGCACAAGAGTGGAAAGAAGTCGATCCCCTCGCGCGGCGTTGCGGCCATCGTGGCGGTCACCAGGACCAGCGTGTCGCCCTGCCGGACCACGACGGACCCGTTGGCCTGCTTCGCGAGCAGGCCGGTCTCAAAGGAAATTGCCGCGGCGCCGATGTCCGCGCGAACCGTTGTCACGTCTGCTTGAGCCATACCATCCCCCTCAACTCATCCGGTGTATG
>JBIOXT010000253.1:0-8325 GCA_044869795.1 bacterium
GCTCATCGCGCCGCCGATCAGCAGCGCATCGGCTCGGCCCAACAGGTTCCGGATCACCCCCATCTTGTCTGAGACTTTCTTCCCTCCGAGAATCGCCACGAACGGCCGGGCCGGATGCTCGAGCGCCTCCGAAAGATGCGTGAGCTCCTTTTCCATCAACAGCCCCGCCACCGCGGGGAGGTAGCGCGCGACGCCCACCGTCGACGCATGCGCCCGGTGAGCCGTGCCGAACGCATCGTTGACGTAGACGTCGGCCAGCGCGGCCAGCGCGCGGGAGAACTGGTCGTCATTGGCTTCCTCGCCGGGGTGGAACCGGAGGTTTTCCAGCAGCACGACCTCACAGTCGCCCATCGCGGCCACGGCCGCCTTGACCTCCGGGCCGACGCAGTCGGGGAGCTTGCGGACGGGGATCCCGAGCAGGTCGGTCAAGCGGCGTGCCACCGCATCCAGGCGCAGGGCGTCATCGACCGTGCCTTTGGGCCGCCCGAGGTGCGATGCGAGGATGACGCGGGCACCGGCATCACGCAGCGCCGAAATCGTCGGCAGCGCCTCGCGAATGCGGCGGTCGTCGCTCATCTGGCCGTGGTCGTCGAGGGGTACGTTGAAATCCTCGCGGACCAGGACGCGCTTGCTCCGGACGTCGACGTCGCGGATGGTCTTCTTGTTCAAAGGCCTCGCTGCGCCATGTAGTGCACGAGATCGGCAACGCGGCAGGCGTAGCCCCACTCGTTGTCATACCAGGAGAAGACTTTCACGAAGTTGTCCGTGAGCACGGTGGTGAGCAATGAGTCGACGATGCCGGAATACGGGCTGCCCTTGTAGTCCATCGAGACCAGCTCCTCGGTCCCGTAGCCGATGTAGCCTTTCATCTCTTCCTCGCTGTACCGCCGGTACGCGGCGTTCACCGCTTCGGCCGACGCCGGTTTGTCCAGTTCGCAGACCAGATCGACGATGGAGACCGTGGGCGTCGGTACACGCAGGGCAATGCCGTGCATCTTTCCCTTCAGTTCCGGCAGGACGAGGAAGATGGCCTTCGCCGCGCCGGTCGCGGCGGGGATGATATTGATCGCGGCGGCCCTCGCTTCCCTCAAATTCTCACCGACCACGTCCAGGATGCGCTGGGTATTCGTGTAGGAGTGGACGGTCGTCATGAACCCACGGGTGATCCCAAACTCGCGGCTGAGGACCTTCGCGGTCACGGACAGGCAGTTCGTCGTGCACGATCCGTTGCTGACGATGGTGTGCTTCTTCGGATCGTAGAGCTCGTGGTTCACCCCCATGTTCAGCGTGATGTCCTCACCTTTCGCCGGCGCGCTGATTACCACTCTCTTGGCCCCGCCGTCGAGGTGGCCGCGGGCTTTGTCCGCCGCGGTGAACCGGCCGGTGGACTCCACCACGAGGTCGACCCCGGCCTGCTTCCAGGGGATCGCCGCGGGGTCGCGCTCGGAGAAGACGCGGATCGCCCAATCCTCGATCAGCAGCTCGCCGTCGCGGACGTCGACCGTCCCATGGAACGCCCCGTAGTTGGAGTCGTGCCGGAACAGATGGGCGTTCGTCTGCAGATCCGCAATGTCGTTGACGGCGGTGACCTCCAGCTCGGCCGGATACCGCTCCAGCATCGCCCGCAGCGACTGCCGCCCGATACGCCCAAACCCGTTGATGCCCACGCGGACCGGCATCCTCGTCCCTCCTCCGTTTACTGTTTCGCCGGCTGCCGCGACTGCCAGTAATCCTCCAGCAGGTCACGGCGGATGAAGCCGACGTTCCCGAAGATGCGGATGCTGAACGCGATCACCGCGCCCAGGTAGATATCGACTCCCAGCAGGTCGCCGATGGCGGTCAGCAGCGCCGCAAACAGCGTGTTGGCGAAGAACCCGCTGACGAAGATCGAGAGGTCAAACCGCTCCTCCAACTGGGCACGCGCACCGCCGAGGATGGTGTCGATCGCCGCGAGGATCGCGATCGCCGAGTACTTAACCAGCCCCAGCGGGATCTCGACAGAGAAGAGGAAGCCTAAGAGGATCCCCGCCAGCAGGCCGACGATCGGCAGCCACATCCTGATCTCCCTCCCCGGATGCCGTGCCTGTCTCTATAGTGCGGGCTTCGCGAACGTAAAGCGATAGCTGCCGCGGTACGCCGGCACCGTCAGGTGCGCACCTCTGGCCAGTTGCACGGGGAACCCGAACGCGCGCAGGGTCTCGAGCGTCCCGCCGGGCCGCTGCAGGTAGGTCTGCATCGCATCGGCAGGGCCGATGGCAACGATGCGGTAGGGAGGCGCGATCCGCTTGATGTTGCAGAGGATCGTCGTCCCGACGCAGCTGAGACCCGTGGTCGCCACCACACGCTCACCGTTGATGGACAGCGCTTCCGCGCCGCTGGCAAACAGTTCGTTGCCAATCGCCTGCAGGTCGGTGTAGTGCAGGATCACGGTGTTGGGATCGTCCCCCGGACGCAGCGGGTTGGGACTGTCGCGGAGTTCGAGCTGCACGCCTGGGCCCTCCATCGCGGTGAAGCCGGCCAATTGCCGCAGCTGGTCGAGCTGCGTGCCGAGCTGCGCGAGTTTCGTGCGGCCCTGTACCGTCCCGACCTCGTAGGCGCGCAGCTGTTCGCGCAGCGTGGCGATCTGCCGCTCGAGGCCCTCCCGCTGGCGCTCCTGCTCGCGCAGCACGAACGCCAGCTCCTCCAGCCGCTGGGACGGGACCCGGAGTTGCCGGCGGATCAACAGTTCGTTCCGAATCTGTGTGACGACGAGAAAGCCGGCCACAACGAAGACGAACGTGAGGGCGACTTGCCAGCGGGTGATCCATACGGTGCGGAGAGCGTGTGCGCTGACCCTCATCACCCGTCAGTATATCAACTCGCCCGCTCGCGGGCCTCCAGCTTCTTCTTGATGCGCTTGAGGCGGAAGACGTCCTCGCGCGCCCGCTGCTCCAGCACGGCGGTGATGAAGCGGATCTCCCCCTGGATGCGGGGAATGACGACCTGCTCGAGGGCGTTGACGCGCCGCGTGGTCTTCTTGATCTCCTCGCCGATCTTCTTGAGTTTGATTTCGGTCGCGGCGACATCGAGGATGGCGCGGAGCACTTCCTCGAAGTCGGCGGCACTGTCCACCGTCCGCGCACTGGTCGTCGCCGGGTTGTGCCCGCGTTCCAGCAGCCCGCGCTTCACCTCGCGGACGGCCACCTCCGGAATCTTCGTCCCCCAGACGTTCTTCACGTCGATCTCCACCAGTAGCTCGCGCCGGTCCCCCATCGCGGTGGCCTCCAGGGCCTCCCGCCCCTCGATGGCCTTGGCGAGCGCCAGGTCCACGTAGGCCTCCTCACAGGCGGCGGTCAGCCGCTCCCGGGCGGCCAGCGACTGCCGCACGATGGTGAAGAAGTCGGCGACCAAAGCATCCCGCTTCCGCTTCAACAGGTCCACGCCCTGGATGGCGATCTTCGCCTGCTGCTTGCGCTGCAGCAGGTTCATGCGGGTGGGGCTGACCGTCTCGGGCACTAGAGCGTCCGCTCCTTCCAGGTCTCTTCCATCAGCGCGCCATAGTACTTGTCGATGTGGTCCTGCTTCACGCGCTTCAGCTCGCCTTTGGGGAAGACGGAGAGCAGCTTCCAGGCAAGATCCAGCGTCTCTTCGATCGACCGCTCGGTCTGGCCCTGGTTGAGGAACTGCTTCTCGAATTCCTCGGAGAACTTCAGGTACAGGCGGTCGCGGTCGGTGAGGGCCTCTTCACCGATGATCGCCACCAGCCGCCGCAGGTCGACGCCGTTGGCGTACGCGGAGTACAACTGATCGCGCAGGCCGCTGTGGTCCTCCCGCGTGCGGCCCTTGCCGATGCCATCGTTCATCAACCGCGACAGGCTGCGCAGCGGCGTGATCGGCGGATAGATGCCCAAGCGGTGCAGTTCCCGGCTCAGGATGATCTGCCCCTCCGTAATGTACCCGGTGAGGTCGGCGATCGGATGCGTGATGTCGTCGTCCGGCATCGTCAGGATCGGCAGCTGCGTGATCGACCCCTTGCGGCCGTGGATCCGGCCGGCCCGCTCGTAGATCGTGGCCAGGTCGGTGTACATGTAGCCCGGGTAGCCCCGGCGGCCGGGGATCTCCTCGCGCGCCGCGCCGATCTCGCGCAGGGCCTCGCAGTAGTTGGTCATGTCGGTGAGAATGACCAGGACCTGCATCTCCAGGTCGAACGCGAGGTACTCCGCCGCCGTGAGGGCCATGCGCGGCGTGATCAGGCGTTCGATCGCGGGATCGTCGGCCAGGTTGAGGAACACGACCGACCGTGCCAGGGCGCCGGTGGACTCGAACTGGTCGATGAAGAACGCGGCCTCGCGCTGGGTAATGCCCATCGCCGCGAAGACCACCGAGAACTGCTCCGCCGTGCCGATGACCTTGGCTTGGCGCGCGATCTGGGCGGCGATTTCGTTGTGCGGCAGCCCGGCGCCGCTGAAGATGGGGAGCTTCTGCCCCCGCACCAGGGTGTTCAACCCGTCGATCGCGGAGATGCCGGTCTGGATGAACTCCTGCGGCCGCTGCCGGGCGACCGGGTTGATCGGCGCCCCGATAATCGGCAGCCGCTTCTCGGGAATGATCGGCGGCAGGCCGTCGATGGGGTCGCCGAGGCCATTGAACCGGCGGCCGATGATCTCCCGCGACACGCCCAGCCGCGCGACGTCTTCGCGCAGGCTGATGCTGGTCTTGGCCAGATCAAGCCCGCGGGTTTCCTCGAACACCTGGATGACCGCGTTGCGTTCGGAGACCTCGACCACCTGGCCGCCGCGGACGCTGTCATCGGGCAGGTGGATGTTCACGATGGCGCCGTAGGCAAGGTCCTTGGCTCCCTCGACGAACAGCAGCGGCCCGGAGATGTACGAGATCGACTGGTACCGTTTCGTCGTGAGCTCCATCGTCAGACCTCCCCTCCCGCCACCGCCGGCTCGGCCGGTTTCGCCCCGAAGGCAGCGGGGAGCCGCTGCAGCCACTCCTTGAGGTACGCCTCAAATTCGTCCTTGGGAACTTCTTTCATTCGCGCGATCTCCTCGATCTGCTTAAGATTCAGGATGTCGTCGAGCAGCATCCCCCGCTTCAGGGCCGCCACGGCGTCGTCGTAGAACCGCAGGATCGCTTTGAGGATCCCGTACGATTTCGGCAGCGGACAGTCGGAGTCGATGTCGCTGAACGCGCTCTGCTGCAGGAAGTCCTCACGCAGCATCTTGCCGGCCTCAATCACCATCCGCTGGTCGTCCTGCAGCGCATCGGGACCGACCAGCTGGACGATCTCCTGCAATTCGGCCTCCCGCTGCAGCAGCGCAGACGTCTGGTCGCGCAACTGCTGAAAATCGGCCGGCATGTGCTCGCGGTACCACGATCGAAACAGGTCGATGTACAGGCTGTACGATCGCAGCCAGTTGATCGCCGGAAAGTGCCGCCGGCTGGCCAGCTTGTCGTCGAGGGCCCAGAACGTGCCGGTGATCCGCAGCGTCGCCTGGGTCACCGGCTCCGAGAAGTCCCCGCCGGGCGGCGAAACCGCGCCGATCACCGTGATCGAACCCGTCCGTTCCGGCGCACCGACGCAGACGGCCCGTCCGGCCCGCTCGTAGAAGGCGGCCAGCCGGCTGCTCAGATACGACGGGTAGCCCTCTTCGGCGGGCATCTCTTCCAGCCGCGATGAGATCTCGCGCATCGCCTCCGCCCAGCGGCTGGTGGAGTCGGCCATCAGGGCCACCTTCAACCCCTGGTCGCGCCAGTACTCCGCGAGCGTGATGCCGGTGTAGACCGACGCCTCGCGCGCCGCGACCGGCATGTTCGACGTGTTGGCGATGATCATCGTCCGTTCCATCAGCGGCCGGCCGGTGCGAGGGTCCACCAGTTCCGGGAACTCGTCCAGCACATGGGTCATTTCGTTGCCGCGTTCGCCGCAGCCGACGTAGATGATGACGTCGGCGTCGCCCCATTTCGCCAGCGTCTGCTGCATGACGGTCTTCCCCGCGCCGAACGGGCCCGGGATCGCCGCAGTCCCGCCCATGGCGACGGGAAACAGGATGTCGATGATCCGCTGTCCCGTGACGAATGGCTCGCGCGGCTCGAGGCGATCGCGGACCGGCCGGGGCTGGCGCACCGGCCAAGTGTGCATCAGTTTCAACTCGGTCCCATCCCCCAGGCGGCCGAGCACGTCGTCGACCGTGAAGTCCCCGCCCTTGATTTCGCGGACCTCGGATTCCGCGGCATGCGGGGGCACCAGGATCTTGTGCTGAAACTGAAACTCCGGCACCGAGCCAATCACATCACCGGGACCCACTCGATCGCCGACTTTGACCGCGGGCGTAAACGACCACTTCTTTGAGCGATCGAGGGCCGACACGGTCGCGCCGCGGGCGATGAAATCGCCCTTCTGCTCTTTCACGCTCTCCAGCGGGCGCAGGATCCCGTCGAACACGCCGGTCAGCAGGCCCGGACCCAGCTCGACCGTCAGCGGATTGCCGGTGCTCTCCACCGGCTCCCCCACATACAGACCGGAGGTGTCCTCGTAGACCTGGACGAAGGCCGAGTCGCCGTCCAGCCGGATGATCTCGCCCAGCAGGCCCTCCTTGCCGACCCGGACGATGTCGTACATCCGCGCCCCGGTCATGCCGCGGGCGATGACCGCCGGCCCGCTGATCTTGATGATCGTCCCTGTGATTGCCATTGCGCCCTCCTAGCGAAGTTTCACAAAGAATCCGATGTGTTCTTTGACGAGGCGGTTGATGTAGTCCTCACCGCTTTCGAGCTTCTCTTTCGGGCCCGGGAATGGCACGAGGATCGGCAGATCGCGGTCGCGCATCACCCGGTCCAACTCTTCGTCGAGCCCCCGCAGGAGCTCTTCGTTGACGGCGATCAAACCGTAATCGAGGCGGACGAGCGCACGCAGGTGCTCCAGCGCGGCTTCCGGTGAGGCGGCTTCGCGTACCTCCACGCCGGCCAGCCGGAACCCGGTCGCGGTCTCCGGATCGGTCACCACCGCGGTTCTATACACCGACCATCTCCTTCCGCACGCGGTCGCGGGGGATCCCTAGGGCCTTGCTGCGGGCGACCAACCGCAGGTTCACCACCTCGTTGTACTTCATGGCGATGTAGGCGATGACGATGTCGATGCCCAGCGGGTCGTTGAGGTACAGCGCCATCTGCGCGCGGTTCATCGTCGCATCCAGCTGACGCTCAAACTCGGTGAGCGGCGCGCCGACGGCTTTGATAGGGAACCCCGCGGCCCCCAGCGCCCGCACCCCCCGCTCCATCGACGCCGGGTCAGACAGCGCGAGGTAGTACTCTTCCGAGACCAGCCTCCCGCCGGGAATGAAGTAGCGCAGCTTCTCCTTATGACTCATCGTGCCGGCCTGCTGCAGTTTGAGCGCGGTCTTGACATTGATCGCGTCGATATCCGTCGCCAGCAGGTCCCGCACGACCTGCTCGTTGTGGCCACGTCCTGCCGCGAGTTGGAGTCCGTAGGTGCCGTAGAACCGATCCAGGGCGAGCTCGAGATGAAACAGATCCTGTGATTCCTGATACGCCCTCAGCGCTTCCGCGAGCGGCGGGCCAAAGGCATGATCCTGCGCCATCAGTCCACCCACGATCCCCGCGACGTCCTGCGCCCCGACAAGTTCTTTCAGCGCCGTCTCGTTCAGCGCGCCGGCAGGCATGAGGCTCTCTTCGATCTGCGCGTCGGGCAGGCCGGACTGCTTGCCCCGCAGCAGCACGCGGGCGTTGGCCAGATCCCAGCGCAGCAGGACGAGCTCGATCAAGGTCTTCGCCTTCCCGTCGGCGAAACTGAGGATCTTGGTCGTGGTGCGATAGAAATTCGCGGCCAGCGCCGCGTCCACCGCGCGCAGACCGGAGTACCGCGTCAGGGCTTCCTGCATCTGCGGGCCATACGGCGAGTTGGCCAGCGCCTGGATGAACGCATCGAGGGACGGCAGCGCGAGCAGTTCTTCGATCCGCCCCGCGTCCAGCAGGCGGCTCTTCATCGCACGTACCCGCGCATTAATGTACGGGAAGTCCGGCAACTCGTTCCCTCGTTCCCTCGTTCCCTCGTTCCCAGGTCATGCGCGCCCCCACAGCAGGTTGGCGACCTCCGTTGCCAGCACGGGTTTGACCCGCTCCAGCCGCGACGCCAGTGTATTCTGCACGACGAACCGGCCGTCGCCGGTCGCGACGACGACGCCGCCCGCGACCCTGTCGGAGGTCTTCACCTCGGCATCCAACCCGAGATCTTTGACCGCCTGGCGGGCCACATCCGCGTCCGCGGCGTTCACCTCGACGACGAGGCGGCCGGTCAGTTCCGATGACGCTTCCCGG
>JBIOXT010000254.1:0-2503 GCA_044869795.1 bacterium
GGACGGGCCACCACGATGGCGGGCATCGAGGTCGTCGACGACTACACCGTCCGGTTCACCTTGGAGCAGCCGCAGGCGGCATTCACCCCAATCCTCTCCATGTCGATCAATGCCATCGTGCCCAAGGAGGAAGTCGACAAATATGGTGAGGAATTCCGCCTGCATCCGGTCGGAACAGGCCCCTACCGGCTGGAACGCTGGACGCCGGGGCAGGAGATTGTGTTCGTGCGCAACCGCCAGTACTTCCGCGAGAATGCCCCGCACCTCGACCGCGTCGTCTACAAATTCGGTGTCGATCCCAGCGTCGGGCTGCTGCAGTTCGAGAACGGTGAGGTGGATTACCTGGCCGATGGTGTCGCCTCGCAGGATGTCCAGCGCATCCGGTCCGACCAGAAGCTGAACGCGCAGCTCTTCATCGCGGACAACATCTACCTCTCGTTTCTGCTCATGAACACCAGCGTGGCGCCGTTCAACGACGTGCGGGTGCGGCGTGCCGTGGCGATGCTGGTCGACCGTGACCGGCTCGTACAGGTCGCCGGCGGCCTGGGCATCCCCGCCGAGAGTTACATCATCCCCCAGATCACATGCTACGATCCGAAGCTCGCCGGGGTCCCGTCGTACGATCCCGCACGGGCCAAGGCGCTGCTCACGGAGGCGGGATACGCGAACGGCTTCTCGGCGAACCTGGACTCGTCGACGACCGGGAGCATCCCGTTCTCGGCGGAGTGGCAGCAGGTGCTGCAGCAGAGTTTGGGGCAGGCCGGCATCCGCGTCGAGATCCGGCGGTTCACCGGCGGCACGCTCAACCGTATGGTGACTGAAGGGCAGAGCGTGCTGGCGCTGAACGGGTGGGGAGCGAGCTTCCTCGACCCTGTCGATCACATCGGCACACTGGTCGCCAGCGACGGCGCCAACGCGCGGCGCGCCCGGTACAGTAATCCGGAAGTGGACCGGCTTTTTGCGCAGGCGGAACGAACGGCATCTCCACAGGTCCGGTGCCGGTACTACCAACAGATCAACAAGATGGCGCTGGACGATATGCCGATCATCCCGCTGGTCATCATCCGAACGCTGCATCTGCGCTCGCCGCGGATCGGTACCTTCGTCTGGCATCCCATCTACAACGCACCGATTTTTGAAGAATTGATGCTGACCCGATAGCAGGTGAATGTGAGGATCGTCGGCATCGAGATTTTTCGCGGACCCCAGCAGCGTCGCATGCGCAGGACTGGCTTCGCCAAGTCCGAGCATCGCAAGGTTTCCGGTCGTCGCCTAGTAGGGGGAGGGGGAGGCATTGGAAGGGGGAGGGAATCGCCCTCCCCCTCCAAGGGAGTTGAGGTTCGCCACCTCATGATCCCGACACGCGACGGCACGCGTCTGTCCGCGAATCTATTTCTGCCAGTCACCACGTATCCCGTCCCGTGCGTGGTCGAGTACACGCCGTACCGCAAGGACGACCTGCGGGGCGCCGCCCGCGACTTCGGCCACTTCTACTTCGCCGAACGCGGCATCGCCTCGGTACAGCTCGATGTCCGCGGGACAGGCGACTCCGACGGGTTTGTCATCGACGAGTACCAGCATCCGCAAGAGCAGCAGGATGGCTACGACGCACTCGAGTGGCTGGCCGCGCAGTCCTGGTGCAACGGCAAGACCGGCCTGTGGGGCACCTCCTATGCCGGCTTCACGGCCTTCCAGGTCGCGCAGCTCCAGCCGCCGTCGCTGGGGGCGATCTCGCCGATCTACGCTACCGACGACCGCTACACCGACGACATGCATTTCCGCGGGGGTGCGCTCAACGGCTGGAGTGTGATCGGCTCCTACGCGCTGGGGATGGTCACCCGCAACGCCCTCCCGCCTTATCCGGAACTGACCGGGGAGGGGTGGAAGGCCGTCTGGGATGCGCGACTCGAGCGGAACATCCCCTGGCTGATCCGCTGGCTGGAGGAACAGCTCGACGGTCCCTACTGGCAGTCGACCCTGGGTCGCATGTATGATCGCGTCGCCGTCCCCACGCTTATCATCGGCGGGTGGGCGGACTTTTATGTCAACGCGTCGCTGCGGTGGCTGCAGCACCTGAAGGTTCCCGCCAAGCTCATCATGGGGCCGTGGCCGCACACGCCGCCTGATGTCGCCACCCCCGGGCCCCAGATCGACTTCCTCCATGAGATCACCAGGTGGTGGAAGGAATGGCTGGCAGGCGAATCGACAGGGATCTTGGATGAGCCGCGCGCGACGGTATTCGTGCAGCATTACCGCCGGCCGGACGCGCCGGGTGATGTCGCGCCGGGCGTGTGGCGGTTCGAGGACGCCCTTCCGCCGGCACGCGCGAAGCAGCGTCACTGGTTCCTCGGCGGCGATGGTGAGCTGGCCGATGAGCCTCCGATCCGGACCCACGCCGCGGAGCGAGCGTACGCCCCCTATGTCGGGTTCGCGGATCTGGGATTCGGCGGGGGCCGGGTCGGCTGGGGCGAGCAGGGAGCCAACGAGGCGTTCTCGATCGTCT
>JBIOXT010000255.1:0-2446 GCA_044869795.1 bacterium
GGTCGCGGCCAAAGTGCAGATGAAGAAGCGACTCCTGCAGCTGACCCGCAGTTCCGACGTCGAGGATTACATCCACGAGATCGAAGACCGGGCCTACATGGAGCGCCACCGGTTCGTGGACCTGGGAGAGGATTTGCTGATCTGGAAGATGCCCCAGTTCGATCTGTCGCCGAGCGAAGTCAAGAACAACATGCGGAGGGCCGAGAAGCACAAGGCCCTGATTCTCGATCTGCGCGGCAACCCCGGGGGCGCGGTCGAAACGCTGGGCGCCATGGTCGGCTCCTTCCTCGACGGAGAAATGAAGATTGGCGACGTCGAGAGTCGGGAGAGGATGAAACCGATTATGGGGAAGGCCGTGGGCGAGGCGTGGAAGGGGAAGCTCCTCGTGCTGATCGACAGCCAGTCAGCCTCCGCTTCCGAGTTGTTCGTACGCGTCATGCAGCTCGAAAAACGCGCTACGCTGATCGGAGACCGCTCCTCCGGATCCGTCATGATGTCGCGCTCCTACGACCACGAGGTCGGATCGGACACGGTGATCGTCTTCGCCACGAGTATCACCGTCGCCAACATCATCATGAAGGATGGCAAGAGCCTCGAGCACACGGGGGTCGAGCCGGACGAGCTGATGCTTCCGACCCCCGACGACATCGCGGCCGGCCGCGATCCCGTCCTGGCGCACGCCGCTTCCCTGTGCGGCGTCACTCTTGACCCTGAGAAGGCCGGCTCCTTCTTCCCGGTGGAGTGGAAGAAGTAATCTCAATCCGGCGGCCTTACATCGTCCGCCTCGATAATAAAGCTGGACATTCCGGGCCCGGCCCCTTACTATGACCCCGTCACTGAACCGCGAGCAGGCAGTCTTCACTCACCGAAGCCCACCCGCTCAGGAGCGGGTTCCAGCCTAAACCGCTAGAACCACAGCGTTTCCGCAAGGTTCATACGCAAGGTGCGTCCGCGGCCGTGTGGCCGCGGTCATCAACCGCCGCTGGTCATGGGGACCGGCGTGCGGTCAACAACCGCCGCGCGCCTGAGGCGCCGGCAACAACGCAAGGAGAATCACACTCGTGTCATTCATTGAACTGGGCCTCGCGCCCGAGCTCGCGCGCGCCGTGAGCGAAGAGGGGTACGAAGCGCCCACGCCGATCCAGGCGAAGGCGATCCCCGGCGTCCTCGCCGGGCGGGATCTCATCGGCTGCGCCCAGACGGGCACCGGCAAAACCGCCGCCTTCATTCTGCCGATTTTGCACCGCCTGCGCGTCGGAGCGCGCGGCCGGCTGCGGGCCCTGATCCTGGCGCCCACCCGGGAGCTGGGCCAGCAGATAGGAGAGTCGCTGCGGACCTACGGCCGCCACCTGCGCCTTGAGTCCGCGGTCATCCACGGCGGCGTCGGCCACAGCCCGCAGGAGGAGAAGCTGCGCCGCGGTGTCGACGTCCTGGTGGCTACGCCTGGACGGCTCCTCGACCATCTGGGCCGCGGCAGCGTCGATTTCCGCAGTCTGGAGGTGCTGGTCCTCGACGAGGCGGACCGCATGCTCGACATGGGATTCATCCGCGACGTGCGCCGCATCGTCCGCGCGCTCCCGGCCCGCCGACAGACACTGCTGTTTTCGGCCACCATGCCCGACGAGATCCGCCGGCTCGCGAAGGAGATCCTGCGCGACCCCGTGAACGTGGAGGTGGCCCCGCGCCGCTCGGCCCCCGCCCACGGAGTGCGCCAGACCCTGCTCCCGGTGGCCACCGGGCGCAAGCGCGACCTTCTGGCGCACCTGCTCGAAACCGAAGCTCGAGGTCTGACCCTGGTGTTCACCCGCACCAAGCACGGCGCCAACAAGCTGGCCCGCCACCTCGAAGGGCGCGGTCACGCCGTGGCGCTGCTGCACGGCAACCGGAGCCAGCCCCAGCGCACCAAGGCGCTGGCCGCCTTTCGCGCCGGGCGTGCCCGCGTCATGGTCGCCACCGACATCGCCGGACGCGGCATCGACGTGGACGGCATCGCCCACGTCGTCAACTTCGACCTGCCAAACGTCCCCGAGGACTACGTCCACCGCGTCGGTCGCACGGCGCGCGCCGGCGCCACCGGCGACGCGCTGTCGCTGGTGTCCCCGGAGGACCACCCCCACGTGCGGGGGATCGAAGCCCTCCTCGGGCACGTCATCGAGCGCCGGCTGATGCAGGGGTTCGCGGAGGGCGTCGCGTCAACGCAGCCCCGGGTCCGCGAATCGGAATGGAGGGGAAGGGGCTTCCGCCGTCCGGGCCGGGGGTAACCGGCCTCGCCTACTTGACCGGCTTGAGGGGCGCTTTCTTGGATCGCGCTTTTTTCGCGGGGGGGATCGGGGCTGCCGCGGTGCTGCGTTCGAGCTGAACCATGCTGGTCACGAACTTCCGGCAGCCGTTCTCGTCGAATTGGATCGTGGTCTGCGCCGAATTGACCGCCTTGATCACTCCGAGC
>JBIOXT010000256.1:0-30758 GCA_044869795.1 bacterium
CTCGAACCCCACCGCCTCTACGCCGACGGCGTCTGGCAGGTCCGAACCGACGGGCTGGAGCTGATTGAGGCGCCGGGAGGGTGCACGGTCATGTATCAGGCCAAGGAGGTCTACCTGTTCGTCAGTCCGACGTCGGGACCGGTCATCGCCAGCGTGCGGTTGGACGATCGGCCGCTACCTGAAGACGATGCCGGTCGGGACGTGAGGGCCGGAGGGCGGTTCAGCATCACCGAGCCGCGTGTGTACGCCCTCGTCCAGCACCGCCGGCTCGAGGCACACCGGCTGAGCGTCGAGTTCGCGGGCGGTGTGCTTCTCCACCGGCTGAGCTTCCTGCCGTTTCGCGGCGAGCCCGACGAGTAAATCGCAGTTCTGACGCATCGGTCGGCGCGGCACCCTGTCGGTGTGATCGGTAAACGCCGCCCGCTCTGCGGGGGTCTGTAGGGTGACTACTCAGAAAGGGGTGGCACGCAGTGCAGAGATCGAAGCAGGTGTTCGCCGCGGGCCTGGCCGTTGTCGTCATCGCCGGGCTGTTGTTCGTCAACGCCGCGCTCGCGCAGCAGGGTCCTCCCCCGGGGCAACCGAGGGCGCAGCAGTGTCAGGGAGCAATTCCGAGTGCGGCCGATCCGATCCTGGCGAAGTACCGCGACCGGGCGCAGGCGGCCCGCGAGGGCGTGATGAAGGAAGAGCGGGCGCTGTTCGGGCTGCTGGTCGCCGACAATTCCACACGCGCGGCCGTCGATGCCCAGGTCACCAAGGCCAACGACGCGCGCACGGCGTTCGCGAAAGTGCGACTGGATGCGCTGTGGGAACTGCGCTCAGTGATTCCCGCTCAAAATCGGGAGCAGGTCTTCCGCTGCGCGGAGTTCACGCTGTTCCGGCGCCGGTAGGCTTCGCCGGACCATCGGTGAGCGATCGGGCCGGATTCGCTCCGGCCCGATCCGTTTGTGGGAAAAAGATCGCGGAGACAGAGGAGGCGACGACGATGTGGCAGCACCCACCCGGACCACCCCCGCCGGGTCCTCCGGTTCCACCCGGCCCTCCCGGCCCGCCGCCGGTGCCACCCGAGCCGCCGGTGCCGCCGGGTCCTCCGGAGCCGCGTCCGGGCGTCAGACCCTAGCGGATCGTCAGGCTCTCCAGATCGCGGGGGTATGAGGTAATGGGTTCCGCGCCGTCGTCGGTCACGACGACGGTATCGGAGTGGCGGAACCCGCCCAGGCCGGGCACGTAGATCCCCGGTTCGATGCTGAAGACCATCCCCGGCCGGATTTCGGTCATGTCGCCGGTATCGAGGTAGGGAGCCTGGTGGTTGGGGACACCCAACCCGATGGAGTGGCCGGTGTGATGTCGCCAGTGCGGCATCAGCCCGCGCTCCTCGAAGAACCGCCGCACGTCGCGGTCCACGTCGGCACATCGCCGCCCGGGCCGCATTGCCTCGAGGGCCACCTGCTGCACCGCCAGCATCAAGGCGAAGAAGCGCTCCGCCTCGGGTGAAACCGGCGCGACGACCATCGTGCGCTCCAGCTCACTGTAGTATCCGGCCATGCCGGCCGTGGCGCCGGTCACCAACACGTCTCCGGGCCGGATCTGCGCGTTCGTGATCATGGCGTGGGGCACCGCGGAGTGGGCGCCGATCTGCCCGCGGTAGCCGGCGTGCGCACCGGCGGACAACCACCCATGAGGCCGGTAGGCCTCGCCCAGCTCGCTGAGCATCTGCGCGCTGGCGTCGCGCGACGCCTGTTCCGAGATATCGATCTCCTTCAGCCCTGGCTGCGTGGACCGCTGGAGCAGCTCGTGCGCCCGATGTCCCCACCGCGCACTTTCACGAAACAGTGCGATCTCTTCGGCCGACTTCACCGCCATCACGGCGTCGATGGCCGGGCCGATCTTCCGCACCTCCGTGCGCGGCGCCAGGCTGCTGAGGCTCGGTCCACGATAGCCGAAGCCCCCGCCGTATCCGTCGCCGTCCACCGCGAGGATCCCCTCGGCCACGCCGAGTTCGGTCAGCTCGTCGGCGAGCAGATGCATCGGATGCCGGTCGCCCGGATATTCGGGATAGGCGACGACGCGATCGACGTCGGCCAGTGCGGCGGCGTGCTCCTGCTCCAGCCGGGGGACGAACAAGGTCGTGGGACCATCGGCCGGGAGGATCAGCGCGAGCGGGCGTTCGGTCGGGATGAAGGCGAACCCAGTCAGGTACACCACGTACAGCGGGGAGAACAGGCAGGCCGCTCCCGCCTGTTCGGACGCCAGCACCGCGTGCAGCCGCTCCCGGCGCGCGGCAAGCTCGCGCCGCGAGGGCTCCAGGATCATCGCTCGGCGGTGGCCATGTTGCCGATCATGTACCCGTAGATGCCGGGCTCCACGACGTTGGCCGTGCGCTGGGTCAGCACCATGATGCCGCGATCGAACGGACAGCGCACCACTTCGAGTTCTTCGAACGAATACGGGCTGACGATCCGCCCGAGGATCTGGCCGCCGCTGACCTCGATTCCCAACTCGGTGACCTCAGGCAGCAGCAGCCCGCCATGGTGGGGCCGCAGGACCGCGATCTCGTTCAGCACGATCTGCGGTGGGGGCGGTGCCGGCGATCCCGGCAGCATCTGGAGTGTCTGCAGGATGTTGGCGAGGCCCCGGATGCCGCGGCGCACGTACTCGGTCTGGTCGATGTCGCCCCCGCCGAGTTCGACGACGACGGAGGGGATGTTCAGTTCGCGGGTCACGCTGATCGACGTCCCGGCCAGCGTTTCTTTGGCCCGGTACAGCAGCGGCGAGCCGAAGGCCCGTGACAAGGGCTCGGCGTTGAGGATGTAGACGTAGTCCACGGTCGGATAGGCGCCGCCGGCGTGCAGGTCGACGTAGTAGTCGATCCGCTTCAGGAATCCCTCGACCATGCGGTGCGCCAGCTGTTCGGTGAGCAGTCCGTCCACGCTGCCCGGGAAGACGCGGTTCAGGTTGACCATGTCAATCGGCGTCGCGCGGGTGATGGCCGCGTACGAGAATGGATTGGCCACCGGCAGCACGAGCAGCCGCCCGGCGAGCGGGCTGAGGTCGAATTCGTGGAGAAAATGGTAGACGATCTCGACGCCGACCGATTCTTCTCCATGGATGCCGGCCGAGATCCCCAGGGTTGGCCCCGGCGCGTCTCCGACGATTTCGTGCAGCGGCAGCAGCAGCTGCGTCCCGCTGGCGAGGTGTGAAACGGGGATCGGACGGTAGGTGCGTGTCGGCATGATCGGTCTCCTCATTGCGGGCGAAACTTGGGGTCGAGCATGTCCCGGATTCCATCGCCCAGCAGGTTGAATCCCAGCACGGTCAGCATGATGGCCAGCCCCGAGAACGTGGCGAGGTGGGGTGCGTCGCGCAGGTAGCGTGTGCCGAAGGCCAGCGTCCACCCCCATGACGGCGCGGGCGGCTGGACGCCCATCCCCAGAAACGACAGCGTCGATTCCGCCACGACCGCGGCGCCCATCCCCAGCGTGGCCAGGATGATCACCGGCGAGATCACGTTCGGCAGGACGTAGCGCACGAGGATGCGGGCGCTGCCGGCGCCCACGGCGCGGGCGGCTTCGACGTAGGTCTTCTCGCGTTCGGCCAGCGTAGCTGCGCGGACCACGCGCGCGTACTGCGTCCAGAACACCAGCATCAGCGCGACGATCACGCTGGTGATCCCCGCGCCCATCACGGCGACCAGGGCGAGGGCCAGCAGGATGGCCGGGAAGGCCAGGAAGATGTCCACGACCCGCATGACTCCTGTCTCCGTCCAACCGCCGTAGTATCCTGCCAGCAGCCCCAGCGTCACACCGATGCCGGCGGCGCCACCGACGGAGACGATCGCGACGAGCAGCGACAGTCTCGCGCCGTAGACCAGCCGCGCCAGGAGGTCTCGTCCAATGTTGTCCGTCCCCAGCGGATGGGCCCACGACGGCGGCGCCAGCCGCGCCATGATGTCGACTTCATCGGGGTTCGCGCGGGTGAAGGCGATGGGGACGACCGCCGCCAGCACGATCACCGCAAGGACGGCGCCGCCGATCCTCGCCGAGGGTGTCAGCCGGCGCCGCCGCCGCGCCGGGCCTGTTCCCTCGGCCGCCGAGGGGCTACTCGTATCGGATGCGCGGATCGACGAGGGCATAGGCCAGGTCGACGACCACGTTCACGAGTGAGAACAGCAGCGCCAGCACGAGGACGGCGCCCTGCACGACAGGGAAGTCCCGCTGACCGATCGCCTGGACGACCAGCCGGCCCATCCCGGGCCAGCCGTAGATGGTTTCCGTGACCACCGCGCCGCCCAGCGCATTGCCGAACTGCAGCCCGATGATCGTGACGATCGGCAGCAGGGCGTTGCGCAGGGCGTGGTGGTAGAGGACGACCCGCTCCCGCTGCCCCTTCGCCCGCGCGGTACGCACGTAGTCCTCCTCCAAGACTTCCAGCACCGCCCAGCGCGTCAGCCGCGACAGCAGCGCGAGGTTGAAGAAGGCCAGCGTGACCGCCGGCAGGAGCAGGTGCACGGCGCTGTCCGCGAGCGTTCCCGGCGATCCGGAGATGACCGCGCTCAGCAGCGGCGCGCCCCGGCCAAACGACGGCAGCCAGTCGAGCTTCACCGCAAACAACAAGATCAGCAGCACGCCCAGCCAGAACACCGGCATCGAGACCCCCAATTGCGCGACGACCATCGTGCCGGTGTCGAGCAACCCTCCGCGCCGCCGCGCGGCCAGCAGGCCCATCGGGACCCCGAGTCCGATCGCGAGCAGGAGCGACGCCGTGGCCAGCTCGAGCGTTGCCGGCAGCGTGGACACGATCAACCGGACCACCGGCGTGTGCAGGGTGATGGACTCTCCGAAATCCGCGTGCACGACCCGCCAGAGGTAGAGCCCGAGCTGGACGAGGATGGGACGGTCGAGCCCCAGCAGATGCCGGAAGCGCTCCAGTTCCGCGGGCGTGACATTCTGACCCAGCAGCGCGACGGCCGGATCGCCGGGGATGAAGTGTAACAGGGTGAACGCGATGACGGCCGCGCCCAGGATGACGGGGACGAGGAGCAGCAGCCGCCGGACGGTGTAGCGGAGCATCTCAGCGCAGAGGGGCCGCCGGCCGACGGCCCCTCTGCGGATGCGTGCGTGCTACGGGATGCTGGTGAGCCAGAGGGACCGGAAGTACCCGCCTGGATTCGGGACGAATCCCGCCACGCGCTTGTTGATGCCGACGATGTAGCCCTGGTACGTCAGGACGTAATAGGGGAGGTCGCTGGCGACGATCCGCGCGACCTCCCGGTAGACGCGGGCCCGCTCATTCGGATCGGACTTCTGGCGGCCTTCTTCCAGCAGCGCGTCCACGCGCGGGTTGTTGTACTTTTCCCAGTTGCTGCTGCCCTTGGTGCTGAACTGGTTGTACATCCCGCGGTCCGGATCGACCAGCCCCAGCCAGCCGACCAGGGTGACCTGGTAGTTCCCGGACAGCAGCGCCTGCAGCAGCGCCGGGAACTCGGTGATCTCCGCCCGCGCTTCGATGCCGTAGGAGCGAAAGATGCTCACCAGCAGTTCCACGACCTGCACGCGGTTGGGATCTTCGCTGTGCGTGCGGATGACGATGGAGAGGTTGCGCCCGTCCCGATCGAGGATGCGGTCGTTGTTGCTGTCACGCCATCCCGCCTCGGCCAGCAGCGCTCTGGCCCGCGCGACGTCGTAGCCGGGCTGCGTCACGTCGTCCGTGTAGATGCCGGTCCAGGCCGGGATGAGCATCGAATTTGCCGGCTGGTCCATCGATCGGTAGATCTGCCGCACGATGGTCTGCTGCGGGATCAGCGCGGCCAGGGCCCGGCGCACCCGCACGTCGCGGATGATCGGATCCGCCTGGTTCATGTTGAGGTAGGTGATCCCCAGGCCCGTCAATTCGATGACGTTCAGCCGCGGGTTGGTCTTCATCCGCGCCACGTCCTGCGGCGACAGCGGCGAGTGGATCAGGTCGACGTCGCCGGACTCCAGCGCGGCCGACCGGGTCGTGTTGTCGGGAATGATGTTGAAGATCACCTGGCTGAGTTTCGGCGCGCCCCGGAAGTACTGCGGGTTGGCATCGAGCACGATCCGGCTGTTGCGCTGCCAGGACACGAACTTGAACGCCCCCGTGCCCATCGGGCGGCTCGCGTACTCCGGCCCCAGCTGCTCGGCGGCGCGCTTGGAGACGATGCCCATGTCCAGGTACTTCAGCAGCGGCGCGTAGGGGGCGCTGAGCGTGAAGCGCACGGTCAGGCTGTCGACGGCTTCGATCTTGCTGATCGGGATGTACAGCCCGCGCAGGGGAGCCCGAAACGCCGGGTTGAGGATCGTCTCAAAGGTGTAGACGACGTCGTCGGCGGTGAGGGCGGACCCGTCGTGGAAGCGGACGCCGCTGCGCAGTTTGAACACCCAGACGGTCGGCGACACTTCGGTCCATGACTCCGCGAGCACCGGCCGGGGCCGCAGCTGCGGATCAAGCTCGATCAGCCCGTCGTAGACCTGCTCGATGACGCGGCGGGCGGTGGTGTCGTTGGCCAGCCGTGGATCGAGCGTGCCCGCATCGACATCGATCCCGATGCGCAACACGCTTCCGGCCGGAGCGGCGTGAACCTGGAACGCCGCGCCCATGGCGAGGACGAGAACCAGCGCAGCAGCTATCCGCATACACTCCTCCTCAAGGATAATTCGTGCGGGACGATAATGACGGCCAGGTCCCGGGCCTCCCCGGGCCTGGCCGTTTGGTCGGTCAAGGCTACTTCGGGTAGATCCGACTCATCTTGGTGCCTTCCAGCGTCAGGTTGTACATCAACCCGCGCTGGCCGACGACGAACGCGACAATCGGCTGGTTGATCTTGGTCGTATCGATCGACGCGTTGGCGCCCACGTTGAGCACGACGATGGACCCATCGACGCCGACCTGCCAGCCCTGCTTGGCGCGGAAGGACGCCAGGGCCTTGTCCTGCAGGAACACGATGATCACGTCTTTGCGCTGGATGCCGAACTGCAGGCCGATCGACGCGGACGCGATGTTGTAGTAGGCGACGGTCCGGCCGCCGATCCGCATCGCGCCTTCACCGTATTCCCCGCCGACGCCGGCGCCGGCCTTGATCACGCCGGCGAATACCAGCACGGCCTTTGCGCCGCTCACGAGCCGCTGCGATCCTCTAACCGTGGAGTAGGGCCGCGCCAGGGCTGCGTTGACGCTCGCGTCGATCTCCGCCCTTGTCCTGGCATAGGACACGCTCGGCAACAGCAGCGTGGCCGCCAAGACCAGACCGGCGATCCAGACGACGGTCTTGCTGATCTTCCGGGTTTGCATCACTGTTGTCCCCTTTCTGAGTGAATCCACCCACAAGTATTTAGCCCGTTCTGCTCGGGCCTTGAGAGTCGGGGTGTGATAGTTACTTAACTATGCTACGGAGCACCTGCCACCTGCCCGCATCGTGACAGGGAAAATCAAAGCAGGGTGCCGCCAGGCGGGCGTGAAAGGGGAACAACACCGAACGCATCGCGAGACATCCAGGAGGAACGCCATGGCCAAGCGCGCAGCGAAAGCATCGACACGCCGGGTCGCTCCACCGGCGGCAGCACCGAAGCTCACCGCGGGCCGGGAGCCAGCGCCGGCCGAGCCGGCTGAACCCGAGATCACCCGCGAACAGCTCGTGCAGCTGCTGAACGAAGATCTGGAACGGGAGTACCAGGCGGTGATCGCGTACGTCGTGTACTCGCAGGTGATCAAGGGTGCGCAGTACATGAACATCGCGAACGAACTCGAAGTCCACGCGACCGAGGAACTGGCCCACGCCCTGACGATCTCCCGCCTCGTCGATTATCTCGGCGGCATGCCGGCGGTGACCCCGAAGCCGGTGAAGGTATCCGAGAATACCGTCGACCTGCTGCGGTTCGATCTCGACAACGAGAACGTGACCATCGAGCACTACCGGCGCCGTGTGCGGCAGTGCCAAGCGCTCGGCCTGGACGCGATGGTCGAGGACATCCGCGAGATCCTCCGTCAGGAGCAGGACCATCAGATTGCGCTGGCCACCGCGCTGGGCAAAGGCGTGCCGGAGGTGTCCAAGCCGGCGCAGCAGGCCTAGTCCTTCGACTCGCTGGCGCTCGCTCAGGGCCTGCGGCGCTAGCGGTACAGCCAGCGGTAGATGCCGTACGATTCCAGGACGCGCCGCACGTACGCGCGGGTTTCGTCAATTGGAATCCGTTCGATGAACTCCGCCTCATCGCTGCTCAGGCCCGTGCGGGCAAGGCGTGCCGCCCTCCCCGAACCGGCGTTGTACGCGATGAGCGCCAGTGCCACGTTGCCTCCGAAGCGCCGCAGCATCCGCTGTAGGTACGTTGCTCCGTACAGGATGTTGATCTCCGGCCGCATCAGGGCGGAGGGCGCGACCACCCGCCCTCGCACGAGGAACCCGGCAGTGGACGGCAGCAGCTGCATCAGCCCCATCGCGCCGGCGGGCGAGATGGCAGCGGCATCGAAATGGGTTTCTTCCCGGATCACGGCGAGGATGAGGTATCGATCGACTCCGGTCGCTGCCGCCGCGCGTCCAACGGCCTCGGCGTACGCGGCGGGGTATCCGAGCTCCCAGAGTTCGCGGTCGGGAAGGTCTGACTGTCCACGCCTGCCGGCGAGTGCGACATCCGCGGCCAGCACCGGCGCCGAGACCTCTCCTGCCAGCGCGAGATGATAGGCCCGGAACCGTGCCGCGTCCCGCGTCGGCGCTGCGCTTGCCGCCTCGGCCGCTTCGCGGTGGAAGCCCAGGGCGCCGAGCTCCTGATCGGCAGCCTCAAACCGATCCGGCGGCAGCTCGGTCTTCGGCACGGCAGGCGGCAGCGGTGAAGGCACGCCGAGTTGCCGTGCGGCCAAGCGGCCGTAGTAACTCAGCGGGTAAGCGGCGATCAGATCGTTGAGGAGATCTTTCGCATCGGTTCCCCGACGTGCTCGTATCCTCGCCGCCCAATACAACGCGGCGGAGGCCCGGATGGAGTCGGGATGCAGACGTGCGAGGTTCACGAACACCGTTTCGGCATCCCTGAGGTTTCCGGTCCGGTATCGCCACCAGCCTCGCCGCCAGGCCGCTTCCTGACCTTGCGCGGATTGTGGGAACCGGCGGGCGACCTCGGCATAGAGCGTGTCGACGTTCGCCCAGGCGCCAGCACTCTCCGCGGACACGCCCATGGCGTACAGCGCGCGCGCCGTCCAGCGGCTGGTCGGATAGCTGCGGTCCAGACGGCGCCAGATCGCACGCCCCTCGGTCCGCCGGCCGGCCGCGATCAACGCACGGCCGGCCCAATACAGCGCCCGGTCGGCCTGCACCGGAACGCGGGCGCCGGCGAGGAAGCTCGATGCAGCCAGGCGGCGGCGCGACGGCAGACGCAGCAGACCCAGCCGGTACCAGGCATCCGCAGCATCGCCCGCCGTTAAGTGACCACGGACCGCGATGGCTAATTCGCGTTCTGCGGCGCCCGAATGACCCCGCGGCATCAACCATCGCGCCCGCTCCAGGCGCGCGGCTGCGGTTGGGAGGCGGAATCGGCTGATCTGCTGCAGCCGGCGGACGGCCGCGGCCGCAAAATCGGATTCGGGGAACCCCCAGGCGACCGTCACGTAGCCATCAGCGGCAACGACAAGTGCGCCTCGCGCATCGGCGGCCCGTGCGCGCCACCACCAGACCTTCGCCACATCGCGGCGATCGGCCAGCTGCGGGAGGAGGTCCCTCGCCACACGTTCCGCGTCCACAAACCCGCCGGCACGGACCAGGGCTTCCACCCGGAGCAGCCCGCTGCGGCGGTTGACACTCGGTGTGGCTGCCGAAAGCGAACCGATCCGATGCAGGGCTCCATGGGCATCACCGAGCGCCAGCGCGGCTTCGGCCGCCTGCACCTGCGCATAGGAACGGAGCGTCGGATGGCGGCCGGCTGCCATGTCAAAGGCTCCCAGCGCATCGCGGAGCCGGCCGGTCTCCTTGAGGCAGTGTGCACGGAGGTAGGCGGCGCGGGCACCGCTCGGGTCGGTTCGGGCGGCGAGCGCCTCCAATGTCGGTAGTTCGTGGGCGCATCGCCCCCGCGATATGGCGTCGACCACCGTTGCGATGTCCGCGGGGGCGCGTAAGGGCACCCGCTCTGCGAGGGCAGTGGTGGCCACGAGCACGGCGGCGATGACGGCAAGGGCAGGCAGCGGCACACTTCCAATATATCCGGACCGTGCGTCGCGACCATCGGGGAAAATGTCATACTGGCGAATGGAGGATTGCTGATGATGCAAACGCTGACCGCGATGAAATGCACGGCATGCCGGGAAGGCGAGCCGACGCTGACCGATCCTGAGATGGCGGACCTGTCCCCCCAGGTGCCGCAGTGGAGGGTCATTGAACGAGACGGGATCAAGCGTCTGGAGCGTTCGTTCACGTTCAAGGATTTCGTGCAGGCGCTCAGCTTCACCAACCGCGTCGGTCAGGCGGCCGAGGAGGAAGGGCACCACCCCGCGATCCTCACGGAGTGGGGCAAGGTCACCGTGACGTGGTGGACCCACAAGATCCGCGGACTGCACCGCAACGACTTCATCATGGCCGCGAAGACCGACCGCCTCTACGAGTCCTGAGGTGAGCGACCGCGTCGTCATCGTGACCGGCGCGTCCAGCGGGATCGGCGAAGCCACCGCCCGCGCCTTCGGCCGCGCCGGGGATCGCGTGGTGCTCGTTGCGCGCCGCGCGGCGCTGCTGGAGCGGTTGGCGGAGGAGTTGCCGCAGAGCCTGGTGGTCCCCGCCGATCTGACCCAGATGGACGACCTCGCCCGCGTCGTCGAGCGCACGCAGGAACGGTTCGGCGCCGCCGACGTGCTGGTGAACAACGCCGGGCGGGGACGGTATGACTGGCTGGAACACCTGCCCGTCGAGGATATCCGCACCGACATCCGGATCAACCTCACCGCACCGATCCTGCTGACACGCGCCGTCCTGCCGATGATGCTGGCGCGGCGCCGCGGCGTGATCATCAACGTGGGATCGGTCGCCGGCCGGATCGCCGCGCCGACGATGACGATTTACAACGCGACGAAGTTCGGGCTCGACGGGTTCACCGAGGCGCTGCGGCGCGAGGTCGCACCGCACGGCATCCACGTCTGTGTGATCTATCCCGGCGGCGTCGCGGGAACGGAGTTCGGGCAGGAGGCCAAACGGGTCAGTGTCGGGGTGACCACGCCGGGGTGGCTGCGGCTGACCGCCGACCAGGTGGCGAAGGCGATCGTCGGGTTAGCCGATTACCCGCGGCCGCGGCGGGTCCTGCCGGGCATCTACGGGGCGGCGATGGCGGTCAACGCGCTGGCGCCTTCCCTGGTTGATGCCGTTGTGGTTCGCGCGACGCGTCGCGCGCAGCAGCGTCGGCGGCCGGTCTCGTCATAACCTCCGCCCAGGCCCGGGCGATGCCGTCGGCAATCCGATCGGTATCCTCCTCGCTGTGCGCCGCCGTCACCGTGATGCGCAGCCGGCTCGTCCGCGGCGGCACGGCCGGGGAGACGATCGGCGACGCGAAGATGCCGGCGTCGAACAGCCACTGGGTCATCAGCAGCGCGGCTTCATCGCTCCCGGTCACGATAGGCACGATGGGAGAGGGGTCGTCGCGGACCTGCAGGCCTCCCGCGCGGAGGCCCTCGCGCAGCCGCGTGTAGCGCGCCCGCAGGCGGGCCACCCGCTGGGGTTCGGTCTCGATCAGGTCCAGGGCGGCCAGGGCCGCCGCCGCGCTTGCGGGCGGCAGGGCCGCTGAAAACACGAACGCCCGCGAGACGTGTTTGAGGTACGTGATCAAATCCGCCGACCCGGCGATGAACCCCCCCACCGACGGGATGGCCTTCGACAACGAGCTCATCTTGATCGGAATCGCCCCGGGCAGGCCGAAGTGCGACTCGATGCCCCGCCCTTCCGGACCCAGGACGCCGAGGGCGTGCGATTCGTCGGCCATCAGCCAGGCGGCATGGCGGCGGCACGCGTCGACCACGGCGGGGAGGTCGATCAGATCGCCGTCCATGCTGAAGACGGAATCGACGACGACCAGCTTGCCGGCGCGCTCCGGGACCTCGGCCAGCGCCCGCTCCATCGCCGCGATGTTGTTGTGCGGCACGCGCACGAACTCCGCGCCCGACAGGCGGCAGCCGTCGACGATGCTGGCATGGTTGAGCTTGTCGCAGATCACGACGTCGCCGCGGCCGATCAGCGCGGAGATCGCCGCCACGTTCGCCACGTAGCCGCTGGAGTAGACCACGGCGGCGTCGGCGCCCACGAACGAGGCCACGCGGCGCTCCAGACGGTCGTGCAGGTCGGTGTTCCCGGCCAGCAGGCGGACCCCATGCGTCCCGCTGCCGTAGTGGGCCAGCGCGGCCGCGGCCGCGGCTTCGATCGCCGGATGGCCCAGCAGGCCGAGGTAGGAGTACGACGACGCCAGCAGCATCGTCCGTCCTCCGATGGTCACCGATGAGCCCGCGACCGCCTCGACCGGTTCGAGGTAGTAGTAGAGATTCGCGGCTTTGACATTGCGCGCGCGATCCGCGACCTCGCGGATGCGGCGTCCGATCGGATCCATGCAGAGGGGCTTCGGGAGGACCCCACATATTCCTGTGGTAATCAGCGGGCATGCTCCTCGTGGTGCTCGCGCTCGCGCCCGTTGCATTCTGGCTGTGGTACTTTCAGATGCGCGATCGCCTGCATCCGGAGCCGCGCGCGCTCGTCGTGCGCGTGTTTGCCCTTGGCGGCGTCATCGCGATCCCCGCCGCATTCATCGAGCTGGCGGTGCTTGCCGGCGCGGGCCTGACCCTCCACCGGGGATCGGTCGCCGACGCGCTGGGGGCCGCGTTCATCATCGGGGTGGTCGAGGAGTCCCTGAAGTTTGCCGTCGTGGTGCTCGCCGTGTACCGGAACGTCGAGTTCGACGAGGTCATCGACGGGATCATCTACGCCGTTGCCGCATCGCTGGGATTCGCCGCGGTGGAGAACCTGTTCTACGTGCTCGAGGGCGGGGTGTCGGTCGGTCTGCTGCGCGCGTTCCTGTCCATTCCGGGCCATGCGTTCTTCGGCGCGATCATGGGATTCTACATGGGCGTCGCCAAGTTTGCCGGGCCCCGCGAGCGCCTGATGCTCGTCGCGGGGCTGGTCCTCGCCATCCTGGCCCACGCCACGTATGACGGCGTGCTCTTCGCCGGCGAGTGGATCGGGCTGGCCGTCGTGCCGATCGTCCTGTTCCTGTGGCGCCGCGCGGTGCTCAGTGCCCGCCGCGCTGTCGTGCTCGATGACGAACGGACCAAGCCCACTCACACAACTCACACAAACTAACCACCTCACACAACCGAAACATCCGACACGATCGCCCCGGTGCCATTGGTCTTGCCGGTGCGTGTGGTCGCATAAGGTGAGTGAGTTGTGTCAGTTGTGTGAGTCTGTGTCAGTTAGGGGTTCGGCGGATTCTGATCCGGCCGGCAGCGCGGCAGTAAGTCCCGCAGCCGCGCGTGCCAGGCCTGGGCCAGAGCGGACGCCGTCGTTCCGTTGGCCTGGGCATCCACCTGCTGGACGGTGATGATCAGCGTCGCTCCCGCGTAGATCGCGGTTCCCCGCAGGATCACGTTCCCGGCGGTGATGCGTTCTTTGGCCCAAGCCGCGACGATGCGCTGGTAGACGGTGTCGATGCGCTGCTGTACCGTCATCCCCTGCGCCGGCACGCGGATCCGCAGCGCCACCTCGTTGCAGATGATCACCGCGCTGGAGGTCGGCCCCCCGGGGGTCTGCGCGTGGGCGGCACTCGCCCACAGCATGAGGATCATGACGATCGTCGTTGCCGCTGTTCGCATGGCATGCTGCCTCCCGACCGAAAAAGTGAGCGCTGGAACGCTGCTTTCGCGCGCGCCGGGCCGGTTCCCCCCATCGCGGCAGGGAGGGCGGCGGGCGACCGGGTATCCACACCTCCATGGGACTGTTTCTGGTCCCGGTCCAACCCACGACACTGATCGGACGCGCGCGGGAGGTGACCGATGTCAGGCACCGCCTGCTGCGTGTCCGCATGCTCTCCCTCACGGGTCCCCCGGGCGTCGGGAAGACACGCCTGGCCCTGGCCGTCGCCGCGGACCTGCGCGATGATTTCCAGGACGGCGTCGTCTTTGTCGACCTCGCGCCGATCGGTGCGGCCGCGTCCGTCGTACCGGCGGTGGCTCAGGCGGTGGGGGTGCGCGAGGCCCCGGGGCAGAGCCTGCTCACCCGGCTCAAGGCGCACCTGGCAGACCGGCAGCTGCTGCTCGTGCTCGACAACCTCGAGCACGTGCTCGACGTGGCGCCTCAACTGGCCGACATCCTCGGATCCTGTCCGGCGGTGAAGATGCTCGTGACCAGCCGCTCGCCGCTGCGCGTCAGCTGGGAGCACGAGTATCTCGTCCCCGCCCTGCCGGTCCCGCCGCTGGACCCGGTGCCGCCGGTGGACATGCTGGTCGCGGTGCCGGCCGTGGCGCTGTTCATCGAGCGGGCCAAAACGGTCTCCCAGGACCTGGCGGTCACCGAGCGCAACGCGCGCGCGATCGCGGAGATCTGCGCCCGGCTGGACGGGTTGCCGCTGGCGATCGAGCTCGCGGCCGCCCGTGCCAAGTTCCTGTCGCCGGACACAATCCTCAGCCGTCTGCAGCGGCGGCTGCAGCTGCTGACCGGCGGCGGGCGGGATGCGCCGGAACGGCACCACACCCTGCGGCGGGCGATCGGGTGGAGTTACGATCTGCTCGACGAGGCCGAGCGGGCGCTGCTGCGCCGCCTGGCTGTGTTTGTCGGCGGGGCCACGCTGCCGGCCGTGGAGGCCGTCTGCCCGCCCCCGCCCGCCGGCGAGCCGGTGATCGACGTGCTGGGATCGCTGGTCGACAAGAGCCTGGTCTGGCGGAGCGATGCCGGCGGCGAGACGCGCTACCGGTTGCTGGAGACGATACGGGAATTTGCGCTCGAGCAGATGCAGGCAGCGGTGGAGTCACGGTCCGCCCGCTTCCGCCACGCGCAGTTCTACGCCACCCTCGCCGAGACCGCCGACGCGCAGCTCAGCGGCCCCGACCAGTCCTCGTGGCTGGAGCGCCTCGAGGTGGAGCACGACAACCTGCGGGCGGCGCTGCAGTGGACAATCGATGCCGGGGAGACGGAGACCGGGCTGCGCCTCGGCTCGGCGTTGGGCCGCTTCTGGGAACGGCACGGATACTCGACGGAAGGGCGGACCTGGCTGGGGGCCCTGCTGGCCGTGCCGCCGCTGGACGCCACCGCGCTGCGCGGCCGTGCGATCAACATCGCCGGCAACCTGGCGCGGGCGCAGGGAGATTATGCCACCGCCGAAGCGATGTACCGCGACAGTCTGGCCATCCGCGAGACCCTCGGCGACCGGCGCGGCGTGTCGGCGTCGCTGAACAATCTCGGCGTGGCGGCGAAAGACCAGGGCGACTACGTGACGGCCCGCACGTACTTCGAGCGCAGCCTTGCCGTCAAACGGGAGCTCGGTGATCAGCGGGGCATCGCCCTGACGCTGAGCAATCTCGGGCTCGCGCTGAAGTCCCAAGGCCATGTCGCCGACGCGGAGCGGAGCCTCACCGAGAGTCTGCAGGCCTTCGCCGCGCTGCCGGATCCATGGGGCGTCGCACTCGCGGTGAGCAATCTCGGCGCCGCGGCCAATGCCCGCGGCGACTACGAAACCGGACACGCCCACTACGTCGACAGTCTCCGCCGCCGGTGGGTGCTCAAGGATCGCTGGGGGGTCGCGGAGTGCCTGGAGGGCCTGGCCGCGTCTCGTGCCGCGCACGGCCGCGGAGCCGATGCGGCCCGCCTGCTGGGCGCGGCGGAAGCCATCCGGGAAACGCTGGGGTTTCCGATCGCGCCGGATGAACGCATCTCGCACCAGCGCCTCGCCGCGGGCGTGCGTGCGGCCCTCGCCGCCGAGACGTTCGCCTCGGCCTGGCAGGCCGGGCGGGGCCTGTCCCTGGCCGACGCCGTCGAGGACGCGCTGGCCGCCGAAGCGCCGACCGCCACGGATGGACCCGGGCCGCTGCGGGTCGCGCTGCTCGGCGGCTTTGCGCTGGTGGCCGGACGGTACGAGGTTCCCGACGCTGCGTGGAACCGTCCCCAGGCGCTGGCGATCTTTCAATTTCTCGCCCTCCACCGCGGCCGCTCGGTGGCCGCCGACGAGCTGGTGGACGTCTTCTGGCCCGGCGCCCGCGCCGTGGAGGACACGCCCCTGTACACGACCATGTCGCGGATCCGCAGGACGCTGCAGCAGCTTCCCGGTTTTGCGCACGCGGAGGTGCTGGCGAAGACGCGCAGCGGGTACCGGCTGATGCCTCCGGCCGGCATGACCGTGGATGCGCACGAATTTGAGCGCAGTGTGCTCGCGGCACGGCAGGCGCAGACCGGCAGTCACCTCGAGGATGCGGCCCGCCACCTCGGCCACGCCCTGGCCCTCTACCGCGGCGACCTGCTGGACGGGGCGCCGTACAGCGATTGGTGCGGGCTCGAGCGCGAAGCACTGCGGCGGCAATTCATCGACGCGGCGCTGCTGCTGGGCCGCATTCATGAGCTGCGCGGCCGGCCGCTTGAAGCCGCCGATGCGTACCAGCGCGCGCTGGACCGTGAGCCGGACACCGAGGCCGCGCACCGCGGCCTGATGCGCTGCTATGCCGCCGGCGGACAACGCGACAGCGCGCTGCGACAATATCAGATCTGCCGCACGCGGCTGCGGGCCGATCTCGATGTCGACCCTGATCCGGATACCGAGGCGTTGTACCGGGCGATCCTCGCCGAGGCCCCGCTGCCCGCGGGCTGACGGCGTGGGGTCTGTTGCGGATGGGAAAAGGTATGTGAGAGGATAGAGCCATCCGGCGGGTGAACCCGCCGGAGAGAACAGCAGGGAAGGCAGGGATCAGTTCGATGGCAACAGGGACGGTGAAATGGTTCAACGCCGAGAAGGGGTACGGTTTCATCACACCCGACGACGGCGGGAGGGATCTGTTCGTCCACTACACCGGGATCGAAGGCAGCGGGTACCGGTCACTCAATGAAGGGCAGAAGGTCGAATACGAGGCGACGCAGGGACAGAAGGGTCCGCAGGCCACCAACGTCCGCGTAGTCGGGTAACGCTCCTCCCGCGATCCGATCGTGATGGTGAGCGCACGCCGGTGTGAGGCGTGCGCTCTTTCTTTGTGCTCGGATTCACAGACCACCGGTCGATCGGGAGTTTCTTGACTAATACTGAAGTCTCTGGCTCCTTCCGGAGGATTTTAGTTAACCATGTCGAATTGCTTCCCCAGGAGGGCAGGGGAGGCCCTGCCATGCGGAAGGCGCTGGTTGGCATGCTGGTCGCAGTCCTGCTCGTGATCGCCGCTTCGACAACAGCCCTGGCCGGACACGGAGGCGGCGAGCTCCTCGGCGCCGGGGCGGACTCGACCAGAGGACACGGCGGCGGCGATCTGCTCTAGCCCCACGCCGGCGCCGCCGGCCACACGTCTGCAGGGAGCCTCGAAGGCGGGCTTCCTGCTGGAGGGCAGCCGACGTGACGCTGGGACAGCGGATCCGCGCGGCCCGCCGGGCCCGCGGGATCACGCAGAAGCAACTTGGCGGCGGGACGCTGTCGGAGAGCTTCATCAGCATGGTGGAGCACGACAAGGTGCGCCCCTCACTGGACACCCTCCAGGCGCTGGCCGATCGTCTGAATGTTCCGGCGTCGACCCTGCTCGACGCGGTGCGGCCGTCGCGCCAGGCGGTGGAAGTAGAGTTACGCCGATGTGAGGGGTTCCTCCGGCAGCACCGATTCACCGACGCGCTGGAAGGATTTGGGCGGCTCGGTCCTTTGGCCGAGCGCAGCGATGATCCCGCAATCCGCGTGCGGTGCGGTCTGGGGATGGGTCAGGCGCTCGCCGGTACCCGCCAGTTCGACCTGGCCGAGTCCCACCTGCGCCGCGCGCTTGACGAGGCGCGGCGCATCGGCAGCGCGGGCCTGCTGGGGGCGGCCGCCAATGCGCTGGGCTTTCTCCACTTTCGCGCCCGGAAGTTCGCCCCGGCGCGCGCGGTTCTCGAGGAAGCCGGCGCCGCGCTGCATGGGATCGCCGAGCATCGGGAACTGCTTGGAAAAGTGCTCGCCAATCTCGGCCGCGTGTACGTGGAGCTGGGCCTGCCTGCGGAGGCCATGCGGATGTACGGCGACGCGGAAGCCGCGCTCGGCGCCACCGCCGATCCGTCGCACCGGGCGCTGCTGCACTTCAACAGGGGCATTGCCGCCGAGCAGCAGCAGGCCTATGAGCAGGCGCGGTGGCACCTCGACCAGGCCCTGGAACTGTTCCGCCTCCAGGAAAATCTCCACCTGCTCTCGGTCGTGCAGCGGAGTATCGGCATCCTGCGGCTGCAGCAGGGCTCGGCCGCCGATGCCCTGGCGCCGCTGGAACAGAGTCTGCATCTGGCGCGTCAGACCGGCGATGCGGAGGGGATGGCTCAGACGATGGTGGAGCTGGCCCGCGCGCACATCCGGACGGGGGCGGTCGCCCGCGGGCGGGAGCTGGCCGCGGAAGCGGCGGCGGTCGCCGCGCGCGTCGCCGATCCCCTCGAAGCCGCCCGTGCGGAGTTCGTGCTGGCCGAAGCGGCGCTGGCCGAGCGCAATGCATCTGAGGCGCAAACCCGCCTGCGGGCGGCCGTCGCGGCGTTTGAAGAGTTGGGCGCGGGAGCCGATCTGGGCCGGGCGCAGCGTGCGCTGGGCGAATCGCTGCTCCGCTCGGGCCGGCCGGCCGAAGCCGCCCGCCATCTTGCCCGCGCGCTGGACCTGATCACCCCGGGGCGATGATTGCCCGCCCGGCGCTGCGCCGGTTGAGCCCGCGGGAGCGCGAGATCGCCGCGCTGGTGGCGGAGGGCTACCCGTCAAAGGCGATCGCGATGACCCTGGGGATCAGCGTCTGGACGGTGTTGACCCATCTGCGCCGGGTCTACGCCCGGTTCGGCGTGCAGTCCAGGGCCGCGATGGTGGCCACGCTGCTGTCGGCCGGTCTGCTGGAGCCGCCGGCAAACGCCGGACCCGCGGCACAGGTATCTGATACGATGACAGCGTGGATGCCGTCGCCGCGCTCCAACGGTACTTCACGAAAGAAGCCGACGTAGCGGCGGTTTACCTCTACGGGACGTACGCATCGCCGGCGACGTTCCCCGACAGCGACCTCGAGCTCGCCATCCTGTTCCACGATCGGCTCACCGACGACGAGATCGCGCAGTTCCTCGAACACCTGCCGTCCACGAATCCGCTGGACGACGCCCCCGGCATCCTGATGCCGTCCGCGCTGAACACGCACATCTTGCCGGTGATCTACGAGACGCTCACCGCCGGCACCGTGATCGTCGACAACGACCCGTCCGCCCGCGCCGAGTTCGCGGCACGCACCGCGGCCCGGCTCGACGCCGAGCGGCCCGCGCTCCTGGAGGAAGCGAAGGACGCCATCGTGCAGGCACGCACGCTCGGGCTCATCGTCGTGCCCGCGGACGGGGTGATGCTCCCGCAGCCGCCGCGGCTGCTCGACCCGCTGCGGATGGGGTGGCGGCTCGCGCGAATCCTCGCGTCGGCCGCCGTGATCGACTCGCTGGTCGGTTCCCGCGAGACCGCCGACCGCACCCCTGAACTGCTGGGGCAGCTGGTGGGCTGGTTCAGCAACGCCGTCGGCGCCGCCACCGGGATCGCCAAGGCGATGCTGACCATCTTCGAGATCCCCCGGCCCTCCCGGCGCTGGCAGGTCTTCATCCCGCTGGCGGATGCCGGCCTGGTACCGATGGAACTGGCCCTGCAAATGGCCGCGAATGTGGAGTCGCGCTGGCAGCTGATCACGGGCAGCGGGATGACGTCGCCGGACCGGATGGCCGCGACGATCCGCGCATCGCTGATGCCCGTCATCGGCTTCGCCCGGCTGGCGGCCTGGTACACGCTGGTGCCCGGCGCGAAGGCCGACCAACATCTCCATTAGGGTAGCCAGGTACCCAGCTACCCGGATCCGTCAGTTAGGGGGTGTCGCCGAGACTCTTCCGGACGGCGTCGAGGAGTTCCGCGGGGCTGAAGGGCTTGGTGACGATCCGGTCCGCGCCGGACTGCAGCGCGCGGGCGGTCATTTCGTGGGTCCCGAATCCGGTGATCAGCACGACCGCGACGCTGGGGCGCAGTGCCTTGGCCGCTTCAAGCACCTCCAGGCCTGAGACCACCGGCATCCTCAGGTCGCAGACGATCAGGTCAAAGGTCTCGTCCGTCACCAGCCGGATCGCCTCCACCCCACCGGCGGCGACGCTGACCTGGTAGCCGGCCCGCGCCAGCACCCGGGCGCAGAGCTCCCGGATCGGCTCTTCGTCGTCGACGACCAACACACGCTTCATCGTCACCACGGACCCACCCGACTGTTGCGGCGTTACTGCGGTGCGGCTGATGACGGCATCCATCGCTACGTTGGGACGGCCGGGACGCGGATCACGAACTTCGTCCCCTGGCCGGGCACGCTGGTGACATCGATCGTCCCGCTGTGCTGCTCGATGATGCGTTTGCTGATCGCCAATCCCAATCCGGTGCCCTGGCTGCCTTTCTTGGTGGTGAAGAACGGATCGAAGATCTTCGGCAGGTGCGCCGGATCGATCCCGACCCCGGAATCCTGGAACACGATTTCCACCTGCGGCGTGCGGCCGTTCGCCGGCGCCGACCGCGCGGTGATGTCTACCACGCCGCCGCGCGGCATCGCGTCGATCGCGTTGTTGAGGAAGTTGATGAAGACCTGCTTCAGCCCGTTGATGTCGGCGAGGATCGGCGGCAGCGCGTGGTCGAAGTGCGTGGCGATGGTGACGTGCTGGGCGCGCTGCTTGACCAGCGGCAGCACGCTCTCGATCACCGTCTCAACCTGCGTCGGTTCTTCCTCGGTCCCCGTCTGCCGCGCGTAGTCCAGCAGGTTGCGCACGATCTCCCGCGCGCGGATGGCTTCGTTCTCGACCACCTGCAGGTCTCCGCGGATCGGGTCGTCCTTGGCGGCCTCGCTGAGCAGCAGCGAGGTGTAGCCCAGGACGCTCGTCAGCGGGTTGTTGATTTCATGGGCCACGAACGCCGCCAGCTCGCCGATGGTGGCCAGTTTCGCGGACTGCACCAGCTGCAGCTGGGTGCGCTCGAGCTCTTCCATCTGCGTCCGCTGGCGCTCGTAGAGCCGTGCGTTCTCGATCCCCACCGCGATGCCGTCGGCCAGCATCTGCAGCATCGACACGTCATCCGGTGAAAAGGTCACGCCCGGCCGCTGCCAGACGCGCAGCACACCGCTGGCGCGGTCGTGGGTCAGGATCGGGATATCGGTGCACCGCTCGTCGGGCCCCACCGCCGGCAGAGGTTCGTCGCCGTTGCGCAGCACGACTTCGACGCGGGAAAATCCGAACGACTCCTCGATCAGCCGGGAGGTCTGGTGGAGGAGGATGTCCACGTTGAGGATGGTGGCGATCTTGCGCGTCGCCTGCGTGATCGCGCTGAGCAAGGCGCTGCGGCGCCGCTCCTGGCCGAACAGCTGGGCTTTCTCGATGGCCACCGCGGCCTGGCTGGCCATCGTCGAGAGCAGGTCGATGTTCGACGCCGTGGTCTCCCGCAGGTCCCCGCCGATGATGATCAGTCCGATCAGATGGTCCCGCAGCTTCATCGGCAGGGTGATCACGGCGGTGGTGTCGGCCTGGGCATCCCCCAGGCAGAGGTCGCGCACGAGGTCCGGGTCGGCGGCCGCGTCGATCACGGTCGCGCGTTCGCTCTCGGCGACACGCCGCATCGCCGGATCGTCGACCGAGCGCAGCCGCGACGGCTTCCGCTGGCCGTCCACCTGCCAGACGCCAAAGGACATCTGCCTGCTGCTGGCCTCGTAGATGCCGATGCCCAGCAGGTGGGGGGGGACGGTAGCCGCGATCTGCGTCGCCAGCGCTTCGCTGATCTGGTCGAGCTCGATGCTGCTGGTCAACGCCCTGGCTAGTTCGTTCAGGCCCGCCAGTTCGCGGGCGCGCCCTTCGGCTTCGACCTGGCTCTGCCGGATGCTGTCGGCCGCCTCGACCTGACCGCGCAGCATCTGCGACAGCGCCACCATCGGCACCACCAGCAGCGGCGTCAGCCATGGGTTGACCAGCCAGAGGTTGGCTACCAGCACGCCCATCCAGATCAGCACGACCTCGCGGAAGAAGTTGACCCGCGAAATCGCCCCGGTCTTGAGGAACGAGCGCCCCGTCGAGAGCACGATCACCTGGCCGACGAGGACGATGTTGGTGAAGTAGAACGTCAGCCCCACCACCAGGGCCATCCCATACCACTGCAGCGCGCCGACTCCCTGGGATTGGACGGGCTTGATCGCTTCCCACAACAGCCCCGCGGGGATGACCGATACCAGGTGCTGCGAGATGTTGAACATCCCGCGCCGCCAGTCATACCGGCGTTTGATCCAGTACGCGACCATCGTGACGGCGGCAATGACGACCGTGCTGATCAGGGGCAGCAGCAGCAGGGACGCCACCAGCACCGCGGTGAGCAGGGAGTAGGAGATGCGGGCTTCGGCGGTCGTCGTCGGCATCTGCACGCCGACAAGCTGAGCGACGAGGGCGGCGCCGAGCAGCAGGACGAAGGGGATGTCGAGGACGATGGATCCCGGCGTCAGCAGCGCGGCGACCGGCACGGCGAAGACGCCGAGGGCGATGACCGCCGTGATGTAGTACCGGGCGGCCGTCGGCAGCGACGGCGGCGTGGGCCGTCCCACCGGGGCAGGCGCAGCGGGCTCCGGCGCCGGCGGCGTCGGACTGCCGGACAGCAGCCGTCGGCCCCACCCCCTCAAGGGACGAACCGTCGTGGTGGTCGGCCTGCTCACGTCGTCACGGTTGTGGACAGAAGACACATCGGGTTATGGCCTTCGCGTTGCATTTGGGGTTCCCCTACGTGGATAGAGCAACTTTCATGCCATGCAAGCGGGTAGCCTGGTATCGGGGTAGCCAGGGAGCCATGAACGCGTGCTCTTGAGCTACCCTGGTCCCCGGCTACCGGGCTATCTGGACAAGACGGCGGCGGGTACCCGCCGGCGCCCGCGTATTACGGTGCGCAGACGGGTGCCCCGCCGTTGAGCCTCGTGCGAAAGGCGCAGTTACTCCCAGGTCGCGCCGAGAAGTTCGTAGACGGTGTTGACGACGCCGTCGCTTCCGCCGGAGTTGCCCTTGCCATTGCCCCCCCAGGAGATCGAGGTCGCCGCGAAGAGCATTGCCGCTACGAGCAGTGCGGTCATGAGCTTCTTGATCATCTGTCCCGCGCCTCCTTTCGATGTTGGCTCGATGACAGTACGAGCAAGAACGGTGCCGGAGGCCGGGCCGACGCGCAATTGTGGACAAAGGCAGCGACGGCCGGCCACATGGCCGACCGTCGCCGGTTATCGAGAATCCTTGCGAAACTCAGTCTAGCAAACGGACGTTCGAGCTACTCCCAGGTCGCGCCTTCCCAGGTCGCGCCTGTTGCTCCGCCCACTACAGGGACCGGTTCAGACTTCGGCCCACCCCACGAGATCGACGTTGCCATCAGCAGGATCGCCGCCACCACCAGAGCCGTCAGAAAGGTCTTCATCGTCACCCTCCACCCCGTCAGTTTGGTCCGCTGCCCATAAATAAGAGCAATAAGCGTGCCATCTGATGCCAATTTGTGGCGATTTTTGGCTTCTATGTCACCTAATCACTTTTCTTGCGCCGCCGGAGCGTGCTATCGTGCGGGCGCAGTCTCGTGCGAGGAGGTCTGTTTTGCCGGCAAGCGCGCTCGTCGTCGACGACGAAGAGAATATCCGCGGTCTGCTGCAAAAGATCCTCACCGACGAAGGATTCCACGTCGAGACCGCCAGCACCGGCGAAGCCGGCCTGGCCCGCTATCAGGCCAGCCCGTTTGACCTCGTGCTGGTCGACCTCCGGCTGCCGACCATCAGCGGGCTCGACGTCCTCCAGAACCTGGTCAGCGCCGACCCCGACGCCCTCGTCATCATCCTCACCGGATACAGCACCGTTGAAACGGCCATCAAAGCCATCAAACTCGGCGCCTACGACTACATCGCCAAACCGTTCCGCCCTGAGGAGTTGATGGTCGTTGTCAACCAGGCCCTGGAGCGCAACCGGCTGCTGAAAGAAAACCAGCTCCTCCAGCAGGAGCTGATGGGTACGTTCAAGTTTCAGGGGATCGTGGGCAACTCCCCCAAGATGCGCGACGTGCTCGCCCTCGCCGCGCGCGTGGCGCCGACGGACGCGACGGTCCTGGTCTTCGGGGAGACCGGGGCCGGCAAGGAGCTGCTGGCACGGTCGATCCACGCCCAGAGCGCGCGCGCCAACGGTCCCTTTGTCGTGGTCAACTGCGGCGCCATTCCCGAGACCCTGCTGGAAACGGAGCTGTTCGGCCACGAAAAGGGCGCGTTCACCGGCGCGGTCACCAGCCACGTCGGGCGGTTCGAGCGGGCGGCGGGGGGCACGATCTTCCTCGACGAGATCGGGGACATGAGCCCGGCGATGCAGGTGAAATTGCTGCGCGTACTGCAGGAGAAAGTCGTCGAGCGGGTCGGCGGCAACAAGCCCATCGATGTCGACGCGCGGGTGCTGGCCGCCACGCACAAGGACCTGCGCGAGGCCATCAGCGCCGGGCAGTTCCGCGAGGACCTCTACTACCGCCTCAGCGTGATGCCGCTGGTGGTCCCCCCGCTGCGCGACCGGGCCGACGACATCCCGCTGTTGGCCGATTTCTTCATGAACAAGTACGCCGTGGCGTTCTCCAAGCGCATCAAGGGATTCTCTCCGGTGGCGATGCGCCGGCTGCGCGCCCATCACTGGCCCGGCAACGTGCGCGAACTCGAGTACACCGTCGAGCGCGCGGTCATCCTGGCCGCCGGTCCGATGATCGAAGCCGACGACATCTGGCTGGACGGACAGAACGCCGATCCCGACAAGTTCCCCAAAGCGTTCTCGCTGGTCGAGAGCGAACGCCGCCACATCCAGGCGGTCCTGCAGATGACCGCGTGGAACCTCGATGACGCCGCCGGCGTGCTGGGGGTCGACCGCGACGCCCTGGCGGCGAAGATTTCCGAGCACCGGCTCGAACCAGAGGCCTGATCCTCACGTTTCCGGCCCACACTCCCCCCGGCCGACCGCGGACGGCGCGTGGCACGGAAATTGCTACAGGCACTCGGCGACGGTGGACGGGCAGAACGCGGCGCCGTGAGGTGACTCCAGTGATGCCGAAGGCGAAAGTGCTGATCGTGGACGACGAACCGTCCATCCGCGAACTCTGCGCGAGGATTCTGGGCACGACGTACGAGGTCGATACGGCCCCCGACGGTCCCACTGCGATCCGCATGGCCGGGGCGGCGGTGCCTGATCTGCTCCTCGCCGACCTGCGGATGCCCGGGATGAGCGGACTGGAAGCGGCGCGGCGGATCGTGGCCGATGCGCCCGAGGTCTCGGTCGTGATCATGACCGGGTTCAGCCAGTTCGACAGCCTGCTTGAGACCGTACGCTTCGGCGTGAACGGATTTGTGTTGAAGCCGTTTACGCCCGACGACCTGCGCCGGACGGTGGAAGACGGGCTGCGCAGGGGCCAGTACTACAAACGCACGGCCCGGATGCGGTCTCTCGCCCCGCTCCTCGACTTGCGGGAGGGCAAGGCCAGCGGCGATCCGACCCGGATTTTCCAGACGATCTGCGAAACCGTCCTGCGCGAACTCGACGCGGATTCGGTAACCCTCGTCGCGCTGGATGAAGACGGCCAGGAGGTTGCGGTCACGTCATCGGTGCTCAGTCCCGGCGCCGACCCCGTGACCGTCACCCGCCGGCCCGGGGACGCCGACTGGGTGCCGTCCAGTCCACCTGTCAACGGGAACGGCAACGGCAACGGGGCCGGCCACGCCGACGACGGGCGGGTGCTGTCGATGCCGCTGCGCACCGGCGGCGCGGTGGTCGGCGCGCTGACCGTGAAGCGGCGCGACGGGCCGTTCACGGCGACGGACCGGGATCTGCTGCGGCTGATCTGCGCACAGAGCAGCGTCGCCATCGAGAACATCCGGCTGTTCACCCACCTCCGCCAGTCCTACTGGAACACGGTGTACGCGCTGGCCGCGACGGTAGACCTGCGGGACCATCCCACCCGCGGGCACTCCGACCGCCTGGCCCGCTACGCGGTGGCGATCGGCGTGCGGCTGGGTCTGAAGCAGGACCGCCAGGACGACCTGAAGATTGCCGCGCTGCTGCACGACATCGGGAAGATCGGCATCGGCGACGGCGTGCTGCTGAAGCCCGGCGATCTGACGACCGAAGAGTACGACCAGATGAAGACCCACACCCTGATGGGCGCCAAGATCCTGGCCATGGCCGGGTTCTCGCCGCGGGTCGTGGAAGCGGTGCTGTTCCACCACGAGCGCTACGACGGATCAGGGTACCCGCTGGGACTGCGCGAAGATCAGATCCCGCTGGAAGCCCGCATCCTCACCGCCGCCGACGCGCTGGAAAGCATGACCAGTCCCCGCATGTACCGCGAGGCCATGCCGGTGCCCGCGGCTGTGGCGGAGCTGGTGCGCGGCCGCAGCACGCAGTTCGACCCCCAGGTGATCGACGCGCTGCTGGCGTGTCTGGAGTCCGGAGAGTTCCACCAGTCGCTGGCCGGCGTGCACGATTCGCTGCAGCTGCTCGTCGAGAGCACCTAGATGGACCTCCGCATCGCCCCGCAGGCAAAAACCGGGCTGCACCAGCGCATGGTGCCCAAGCTGATGATGGTGAACACGCTGCTCGTGCTGCCGCTGGATCAACTGCTGGCGCGCATCGAGCAGGAGCTGGCCGAGAATCCGGCGCTGGAACGCGACGAGGCGGCGCGGCCGGACGAGATCACCTACACGCGCGTGGAGGACCGCTCCGCGGCGTCCTGGACGCCCGACGACGAGGATCGCGACCCATTCGCGGGCCTGACCTCGTCCGTCAGCCTGCACGATCACCTGCTGCTGGCCGTCCAGGCCGAGCGCTTCACCCCGCGCGAGCGCGCGATCGCCGTGCGGCTGGTCGGCTACATCAACGACCGCGGGTACCTCGACGTCACCGTCGTGCAGGTGGCGCAGGAGCTCGACGCCGAGCCCGAAGACGTCGAGCGCGTGCTGCGGCGCATCCAGCGGCTCGACCCGATCGGGATCGGCGCGCGGACCGTGCAGGAATCCCTGAGCGTGCAGCTGGAGATGCTCGACGACGTTCCGCCGCGGCGCCTGGCCCAGCGGATCGTCGAGGCGCATCTCACGCAGCTGGCCGACCACCGCTTCGACGAGCTGGCGAAGACCCTCGGCGTGCGTCCGGCCGACGTCAAGGACGCGCTGGTCTTCCTGCAGACCCACTGCTATGCCTCGCCGGGGGAGCGCTATCGCGCCGATCAAGCCGGCGGGGCCGTGGCGCCGTCGGAGGTGGCCTACCCCGATGTGCTGATCCGCCGCACCGACGACGGGTTCGCCGTCGAACTCACGCATCAGGACGCCAGCGCCCTGCGGGTCAACGCGTTCTACAACGAGCTGCGCCGGCAGCTGCGCCGCAGTGAGGGGTCGGGCGAATGGTCGAAGGATCATGTGCGCAACTACGTCTCGCGGGCGAAGCTGTTCGTCGAGGCCCTGCAGCGCCGAAACTGGACGCTGGCCAACATCGTCCAGGCCGTCGTGACCGCGCAGTGGGAGTATCTCGACCGCGGCGATGCACACCTCAAGCCCCTGACGAAGGCGATGATCGCGGCGGAACTCGGGATCAGCGAGTCGACCGTGAGCCGGGCCCTGGACAGTAAGTTCGTGCAGCTCCCCAGCGGCCGGGTCTCGAGTTTCGACATCTTCTTCGATCAGTCCGTGCCGGTCAAGGAGAAGATCCGCGCCATCGTCGCATCCGAACCGCATCCCCTCACCGACGAAGAGATCGCCGTCGCCCTGACCCGCGTCGGCTACCGCGTCGCCCGGCGCACCGTCGCCAAGTACCGCGAAGCCATTTCCATCCCGCCCTCGACGAAACGCGCGCCGACGCTCACCGCCGCCAGCTAGCCACTCAACTGATGTTCATCGATCGTCGATGGTCGTTCGTCGACGAGGCCCACGAACGACGATCCACGAACCACGACCGGCAGTTGAGGCATGGCACGCGACTTGCTTCTATCGAGAATAGAGACCGTATGAGGAGGATCGGCCCAATGGCGGAGCGGTTGCAGACAAAGCGGACGACGTCCAACGGATCGTCCAACGGAGCGCGCAACGGATCGTCGCGCACCGGCCGGGGATGGGCGCCCGTGGGCCGCAACGGTGGTGCGGCTGGCGGTGACCTCGAGCGCGAACCGTTCGCAGCCCGTCTTGCCGAGCAGGCCGAGGAGATGGCCCTGCAGTTGGAGTGCATGAAACTGGTGGATGAGGGACTTCCGACCGAGCAGGCCTACCGGCAGTTTCTCGACGTGATGCACCGTGCGGTTCCCTTCGAGCACGGAACGCTGTACGTCGCGGAATGGGAGACCGGACGCCTGGCCCCCGTAGCCGTCCGCGGCGCGCGGGTCGACATGGCCGTCCGCGCACAGCCACAGGGTGCCGGTCCCGCCGCCTGGATGATCGACGCGAGTTCGAACGTGCGCGGCAACGGCGACGGCCCGGTCATCGACGGTGCTCGGGGCGCGCTGGCCTTTCCGCTGATCCACAACGGCCTGGTCGCCGGCGTGGTGGCCCTGGCCCGCCGAAACCGATCGTTCTCGGAAGATGAATCGGCCCGCCTGGCGCGGCTGTCGCACCCCCTGGTGACCACGCTGTCCCGGCTGCGCCGCGAGGCCAGGTTGCGCGAGCTGGTCTTCACCGATGTCCAGACCGGGTTGAGCAACCGGCACCACTTCGTGGCCCGGATCGAAGAAGAGCTGCAGCGCCATCATTCGCAGGGCGGCGAGTTCGTCGTGGCCGTGCTGGAACTCGCCGGCGGTCCGGCGGGCGCGGAAGGTTCCGACGCGCGTCTGGCACAGGTGTTCGCCCGGGTGCTCCAGCGGTCGATGCGGGGCAGCGACGTCGCCTCACACCTGGAGCACGGCCGCTTCGGGCTGCTGCTGGTCGGGGTCGGCCGGGACCAGGCCGTCTCCATCGTCGATCGCATCACCCGCAGGGTCCTGGCCGATCCGGACCTTGCCAATGACCGCGCCGCGATCCACGTCCGCACGGGCCTCAGCGGCACGGGCGCGGGCGAGTCCTCAGTCGATGAAATGCTGGACGATGCGACCGCCTCGCTGGCGGTGTTCAACGTCGCATGAGCAGACAGGCAGATCGATTCGCAGAGGAGGAACGGGGATGGAATCGTTGAGTGGTGCACTGCGCACGATGAAGACGCGATCGCTGGCCGACGCGGCGTTCGTGGCGTCCGGGGACGGGCTGATCCTCGACGCGATCAGCGACAAGGGTGTGCCGGTGGACTCCATCGCCGCGTACGCCGCCGGGAGCGTGTCGGTGGCCGAACGGATGGGCGAGGACGCTCAGCTGGGCGCGCCCCAGTCCGTTATCCACCTGTACGGACACAAGACGTTGATGATCGCCCCGGTCGGGCCGGCCCTGCTGGTGCTGGTCGGCAACGGCCGGTCGCAGCTGGGGATGATGCGGGTTCAGCTCCAGGCCGGCATGCCGGATCTGCGGGCCGCTTTGGAGCGCGAACTGTTCGGTGCCGGTGTCGAGCCTGCGGCCACCGCGGCTCCGGTTCAGGAGCCCGTGCCCTCCGCAGCGGCGGCGGCGACGAACGGTCACGCCGCTCCGGCGCGGCAAAATCTCGATGCGATTCTGGAAGCGGCCGTGGCCCGCTGAGGCCACGGCACGTGCTCGCCAGGACCGCAAGGCATGAAACTTGCTCGCAGAATCACGTTCTACGCGGCAAAAATGTTCTTGCCAATGGTCCCGCACGCCGTTAGCCTGATGGTGTTGCGGCCGCGGTGTCGATCACTCGGCGGCAGCGCCATTTCCACAACCGGGAGGCGGCATGCTCGCTTCCACACTGCGGCGCGGGACGCGCGTCTGGCTCGTCGCGATGGCAATGCTCGCGGGTTTCGGCGTGCTCGCGGCGCTGGGGTTGCCCGCGCGCGCGCAGTCTACGTCCTCGGTCGTCAGCATCTCCGTGCCGGTCGCGCAGGTGCTGGAAGGCACAACGGTCAGTGCCGTACCCGCGGGATCGTCTGCCGCCGGGCGGCTCACCGTGAAAAGCAACGTCCCCTGGGTGCTGCTGGTGGACGTGGAGACCGGCGCTCCCGCGCTGGTCACCTGGTCTGAGGATCCGCTCTGGCAGCCGCTCCCGTCACACGGGGTGGCGCTGCGCGGGCCGAAAGGGATCCATCACTTCGCCTACCGTTTGAGAACCGCGCCCGCCGCGACGCTCCACGCCGTCGTCCGCTTCTCGCTGACCCCGTCCCAGTAGGTTCCTAGTAGTCCTTATTTCCCAGGCGCCCCGCCGCCCCGGCGCCGTGGCATCAAAGTTGCTCATCTGCTCTAAGGAGCACATTGATGGCACACACAACACGGCGTCACCGGAATCGAGGAGGCATCGACATGAAGAGCAACAGCATCATTCGCATCGGCATCATTACCGCAGTCCTGGTGGTCATGGCCGCCGGAGCGGGCTTCGGTGCCGCGGGCGGGTCGCAGAGCGTGACCACCGCGGCGGCGGCCGGCATCGACATCGCGGTGTCGGGATCGGCGTCGATCGGTTCGACCGCGCCGGGGGCCTGCGGGAC